>NZ_JRJY01000151.1:0-36691 GCF_000801015.1 Aeromonas sp. ZOR0001
TCGGCGTGTTCCGCCGTGCTGGTAGGGGCGCATTATAGGGAGCCGCGCCGCGATGACAAGGGCTTTTTCAGCAAAAAAGTTCGTTCGCTCAGATATCAAGCAACCACCTCTTTTTTGCTCAAAATAGCATCAACTCTGACTATTGCCGGATTTAAATTGAACATTTGAAAAGCCAATTTATAATTGCCATCTCAAATGTTCAATTGGAATACCCTCATGCATCAAATCCTCGATAGCCATAAGGAAGAGCAAATCGTCCCGCTGTTCCGCTTGGGGTTCCGACCCTTCTTCTTGTTCGGGGCTCTGTTTGCTGCCGTCGCCATGTTGCTCTGGCTGGGACAGCTCAACGGTTGGCTAACCTTGCCAGGGATTGCCAACCCGATCTGGTGGCATGGTCATGAGATGCTGTTTGGTTTCGGGGCTGCCATCGTCGCGGGTTTTCTGCTCACCGCGGTGCAGAACTGGACGGCCCATCCCGGTATTCGGAGCTGGCCATTGGCAATGGTGGTGGGGTTGTGGATATTGCCAAGGACCTTGTTACCCTGGCTGGGTGAGGAGAACATGATCCTGATGGTAGCAGACCTGCTCTGGCTGCCGCTGTGTGCCTGGTTCCTTGCCAAGCCTATCTTGATAACCCGGCAATGGCGCAATCTATTCTTCGTGCCCCTGTTGCTGATACTGACCTTGCTCAATGGTGCCAGCTGGTTATGGCAGGCCGATTGGACCACCGTTGAGCACCTATTGATCACCACTGTGCTGTTGTTTACCACCCTGATCGCCGTGATGGGTGGAAGGGTGATTCCGTTCTTCACCGTCCGAGCAACCGGTCAGGAGAAACCCGCACCTCTGCTCTGGCTGGAACGGACTGCGCTCGCGACACTGTGGCTTATCTTGCTCTGCTGGCTGCTGCTCCCCACCCAATGGGTCACCAGCATATATATAGTGCCTCTCTATATAGTGGCGGCGAGTTTGCATCTGTGGCGGCAACTGCGTTGGCATCAGCCATCGACCCTTGCGCATCCCCTGCTGTGGTCACTCCATCTCGCCTATCTGTTTATCCCTCTTGGCCTGCTCGCCCTTGCGGCACATAGCGCGGGTCTGCCCATCACGTTGTCAATGGCCAGTCACCTGCTCAGCGCAGGCTGTATGGGGACCATGATTCTGGGCATGATTGCGCGAGTCTCCCTCGGCCATAGCGGCCGGGCCTTGCAGGTAGGACGCAGGATCACTGGCGCATTCGCCCTGGTTATCGCTGCCGCTACAATGCGGGTGGCAATTCCGCTGTTCTGGCCTGCTTATACCCTGCATGGCTGGAACCTCAGCGCGCTTGCCTGGATCGCAGCCTATGGTCTGTTTGTCTGGGTCTATACCCCGATACTGATCCGCCCCAGAGCAGATGGTCGACCGGGTTGATGACTGCAGAACATGTTCAGGGTGTTGCCACCGGATAGTGGATGAGGTTGTGGAAAATCGCCGGGGCTATGCCCAGATTGCGATAACCGTGGGGACGGTCGGCAGCAAAACGCACAGCCTCCCCTTGCACCAATGAGCGCCACTCCCCTTCCACCAACACCTCCATCATTCCGCTGATGACGATGACATGCTCGGTCACTCCCGGCTCATGGGGCTCGGATTCACGCTGGTAACCCGGCAACAGGGTCAGCTCAAGCAACTCGAAACCAAACCGGTTTTCATAAGGGAAGAGCGGTGCCACTTGCATGCCCTCTCCCGCTGGCTGCTGGCGAATGGCATCGGCGGTGCGATAGAGCACCTCTGCCTGCGCGGCGGGTGTGGGCTCAATGAAACTGGAAAATGAGACTCGAAAACCGGTGGCGATCTTCCACAGCGTCGCCACGGTCGGGCTGGACTCTCCCCGCTCAATCTGCCCCAGCATCGCCTTGCTGACACCCGTTTCGCGCGCGGCGGCCTCCAGGCTCCAGCCGCGCTCGCTGCGCAGCCCCTTCAGTCGAGCAGCCAGATGCTGACTCATCTCTTGCATAACTGCCTCTTTATTACTCTTGCACGATGCGCCTTGTGCGCTATAGCGCACAGCGATATAGTCAAAGCTGTATTGTACGTAATAACGCACAGCGCGTCACAACGCCAAGAGGAAGAGTCATGCCCTTCGCCATCCCCCATCTGGTCGCAGGATTTATCGCCGTGATGGTCGGCTACACCAGCTCCGTCATCCTGATCATCCAGGCCGCCACGGCAGCAGGTGCAGATACAGCTCAAGTCGCCTCTTGGCTCTGGACGCTGGGGATCGGCATGGGGGTGAGCTGCATCGGCCTCTCTCTCTATTACCGCATACCCATACTAACCGCCTGGTCCACCCCAGGCGCGGCACTGCTGATCACCACGCTGGGCAACTTCACTCTGGCGGAAGCAATCGGCGCCTTTGTGATCTCGTCCCTGCTGATCACTCTGTGTGGCATCAGCGGCTGGTTCGACCGTTTGATGAAACATATCCCGGCTCCACTGGCCGCCGCCATGCTGGCTGGCGTGCTGCTCAAATTCGGGCTGGATCTGTTCAAGGTCGCCCCGCAAGACCCCTTGTTGCTTGGCACCCTGCTGCTGGCCTTCCTGCTGGGTCGTCATCTCTGGCCCCGCTATACCATGGTGCTGGTACTGGGAGTGGGGATGCTGATCTGCAGCGTACGGGGGGATTTGCAAATGGGCACCCTTCACTGGCAACTCGCCAGCCCGGTCTGGACATGGCCAGCCTTCTCCCTTGATGCTCTGTTTGGTATCGCGCTGCCGCTATTCATTGTCACTATGACATCGCAAAACATGCCGGGAATTGCCATCTTGCGGGCCCATGGCTATCAGCCTTCCACCTCCTCGCTGATCAGCTGGACTGGCCTGACTGGCCTGCTGCTCGCCCCTTTTGGCGGTTATGCCTTCAATCTGGCCGCCATCACTGCCGCCATTTGCATGGGCAAAGAGGTCGACCCGGATACCAAGCGCCGCTGGCCTGCTGCGGTTTGGGCGGGTTGCTTTTATCTTGTGACCGGCTGCTTCGGCGCAACCGTCGCGGCCCTGTTTAGCGCCTTTCCGGCAACCCTTGTCACCTGCGTCGCTGGTTTGGCCCTGTTAGGCACCATCGGCAGCAGCCTGCACTCGGCCTTGCAAGAGGATGAAGCGCGAGAAGCTGCGCTGCTCACCTTTATCATTACCGCGTCCGGGATCAGCCTGCCCGGCATCGCGTCAGCCTGCTGGGGTCTGCTGATTGGTCTGGCTATCTATCAGTTCCAATTATATCGACAAAGGAATCAATTGAGCCTCAAACCGTGAACCTCTGCACACTATCCAGATAAAATGATTCACAAGTGAAACTAATTTCCTTCTAGTGGTGCCAGGGCACCAATCTTCCCGGACATGGTGCCCTGTCAGGTTCCATGCAACGGAGTATAAAAATGAAAAATCAGGCTGTCTTGTTACTACTGGCCATACTGGGTGCTGCGAGCGTCCAGGCTGCCGATACGGATCGAGAGCTGGCTCGCCAGCTCGCACTTCAGCAGAAAAACCTGCTGCCCCTACTGAGCAACCAGCAATACCAGAGCCCGCTTCCCAACCTGCTGCAGAAGGCCAGCCCACGGCTTAAACGGCAGGCGAGCGATGCCAACCAGGCGGCCATCAGCCGGCAAGGACTGGATGACGAGGTCAAGCAACTGATGCAATTGCGACTGGCCAACACCGATCAGGCCGCCGCACTGCAACAGGGGGTCGAACCGCTGGTCGCCTATGTTCCTAGTGGGGATGAGAAGAGCTGGAGCGCCATTGAAGCGTTCGACAGCGCTGGCAATCCCGTCTATCTG
Source organism: Aeromonas sp. ZOR0001 (assembly GCF_000801015.1). NCBI lineage: Bacteria > Pseudomonadati > Pseudomonadota > Gammaproteobacteria > Aeromonadales > Aeromonadaceae > Aeromonas > Aeromonas sp. ZOR0001. Next base: position 3,819 of record NZ_JRJY01000151.1, read on the forward strand.
GATGTGGACAAGGCACCGGCCCGGCCGGTTCTGGTAGTCGAAGCCGATCCCGTCAAAGCCAAAAACGCAGGCTTGAAGGTAATGCGCAAAGCGCTGGCCGATGCTGATCTGCAAAGCGCTCCGCGAGTGGCGGCCAGCACGGCGCCGCTCAAGACCAGTATCCTGAAAAAGATCAGACTGAAGGATGATCAGGAGCCCTGGCTGCTCGGCGCGGCCGAAGTGTATGCGGTGGTCGCAGGGGTTAATCCCAGTCGGGATGAGCCAGTAGTCGATATTGTCGACATGCCCTACCTCGACTATGACAACACAGACTACACCCCCAACCAGATCCTGGTTTACTGGGATCGCTATCGCTGGGGTGCCGTCGATGTGGTGATGATGGAGCAGGATGACAACGTCAACTACAAGGAGCTGAGCGCCCTGCTGATTGAAGCCCTCAAACTCGGCTTTACCGCGGGTGGCGTGCCGGAAGCACTGCCCTTCCTCGATCTCGGCGGTCGCATCGTCAAGGCGCTGCCCGACTCCTGGATGACCAACAACGACGACTATCTGGATACCTTCTACACACTGGAGCAGGATCAGGTCTATCGCCAGTATCCGGGGGCTGCCGGTAATGCGGTCATCGATCTTGAGCCAAAAGAGATCGCCCCGACCAGACCTTGATAATCGGCCATAACGAAAAAGCCAATGAGCAACTCATTGGCTTTTTGCTTTTATCGCGGTGACCACCGGTCAACACTTGGGACGAACCCCCAGAGTATGGCAGATGGCATAAGTCAGCTCGGAGCGGTTCAGGGTATAGAAGTGGAAATCCTTCACCCCTTCCTGACTCAGCACGCGCACCTGATCGATGGCGATGCTCGCCCCCACCAGATTGCGGGTCATCTGATCGTTATCCAGCCCCTCGAAACGCTGATGCATCCAGCGCGGGATCTTCACGTTGGTAAAACCGGCAAACTTGGCCAGGGTCTGATAGTTGGAGACCGGCAGGATCCCCGGCACGATTTCAGCATCGATACCGATAGCGGCGCAGCGATCCCGAAAGCGCAAATACGTTTCCACATCGAAGAAGAACTGAGTGATGGCGCGGTTGGCACCGGCATCAATCTTACGCTTGAGGTTGAGCAGGTCGGATTGCGCACTCTTGGCCTCCGGGTGCCCTTCCGGATAGGCGGCAACCGAGATATCGAAGTCCGCCTCTGACTTGAGCAGAGCAACCAGATCGGTGGCATACATATCCGGCTTCTCCAACCCCTGCGGTAAATCACCGCGCAAAGCCACAATATGGCGAATGCCGCTGTTCCAGTAATCGCGGGCGATGGTGCGCAATTCGTCGCGGCTGGCATCGATACAGGTCAGGTGAGGCGCCGCAATCAGGCCGGTCCGCTCCTTGATGTCCTTGATCACCTTGTGGGTGCGATCACGGGTGCCGGAGTTGGCGCCATAGGTGACGGAGACGAACTTGGGTTCCAGCACTTTCAGCCGTTCGATGGACTGCCAGAGGGTATTCTCCATCCCTTCACTGTTGGGCGGAAAAAACTCGAAACTGACCGATATATCGCCATTCAAATCTGCCAAGCTCTGGTTGAGCGCCTCAACCTGACGTGCACTGTGAAATCCCATCTGCTCTTCTCCCTGTCCTGCAATCCATCTGCCTACGTCAAAACGGATGTTTGGACGTCTAAACGTCTTTATATTTATGAGCAAAACGACACAAAGTCAACAGGGATTTACCTCACATCCGATCTGACGAACTTCATATTTACAAAATTAACGGTACGTAACCGAAAAGTGCCCATCCCAAAATCGCCCCAGTCGAGTTATGATGGGGGCAGATCGTCCTGGACGTTCTGAATCTGCGTGTGATTGTTTGGCCGGAGGTTTCTCCGGCCCCTTTTCATCTATTTCCCACTCCTGCCGATAACAGAATGAGTCTTTGCAGGAGCACCATCATGGATACCCACCCCGGCTTTGCCACCGACTTGCTGTTCGATCGCTATCAGGGCGAGGTTATTCAGCACGATCAGTTCTGGGCGGTTCGCACGCCGGATGCTCCCGACTATTACTTCGGCAACTACCTGCTGCTCCCCACCCCGCCCAGCGACCGCGACAAAGGCTGGCTGGAAGCCGCATTCGATCAGTTGATCGGTCAAGATCCTCGAGTGCGCCACCGCACCTTCCAATGGCCACTGGCCGCCGGACAAAACAGCCGGATCGCCGGTTTTGTCGCAACGGGATACCAATATATGGAGTGCGTGGTGCTGGCGCTGGATGAACAGAGTTGCCCACCCCCGCACGGCGACATGAACAAGGTTGAGGCACGTACCTTCACCACTGCTGATTGGCCTGAGTGGCTCGACTTCGAACTCCATGAACGGGATGAGGGACACTCGGAACAGAGCTATCTTCCCTATCTGCGATCCCGCCAGGCGCTCTATCAGGCCATGATTGCCGATGGTCTCGGGGACTGGTGGGGGATCTGGCAAGAGGGGCAGCTGGTCGCCAGCTGCGGCCTCTTCTTTTGCGGCACACTTGGGCGCTTCCAGTTGGTACGCACGCACCATGTGTGGCGCAACCAGGGGTTATGCCGCCAGCTGCTGAGTCAAGTGGCTCGCGCAGGATTGTCCCGTGCCAAACAGCTGATCATAGTGGCCGACGAGCACTACCATGCCCAGCGCATTTACCGCTCTCTGGGGTTTGCCCCGGTAGCCCGGATCGGCAGCCTCTGCCGCTGGCCCCACGAAGCACAATAAAGCGATACATGCTGGCCGCGAGCCATAAAAAAACGGGAGGCTGATGCCTCCCGCTCTTATTGATGCCGATGACCTATTGCTGTGGCTGCTGTGGCGCTTCCAACTCGTTGGAGAGCGCCTGCTCTACCTCATCCGATTGCGCCGGTAATGGGGCAGCAACCGCTGATGCGGGTTCTGCGGAAGTCACAGCTGGTGCCACCACGGCCGATGTTTCACTGGTCGCGGGGGCTGCGGACACCTCAGTCGCTGGCGCTGAAGCCGAAGCAGGAGCAGGAGCAGGGGCAACAGCATCACACTGACAATCCGCGCTCTTGGCCTTGTTGCCCTGATGAGGGGCATACCAGCCCTTCAAGCCACTTTCCAGTCGATCAGCGGCAGCTTTGGGCTCCATCTTGCCAAGCAGCACAGCCTGACTCACCTCTGCCAGTTCATCCCCCAACTTGGGCGTACCACGGGAGAGGATCTGGGTCGCCACCCGAATGGTCGAGTCACACTGATCGCGCCACTCCATCATCTCTTTGGCCGCCGGATTGGTGACATCGAAGAAGTGGTTGGAGAGGGAGAAGAATCCCGGCAGCGAGTTGGTATAGAGCTCGGCAAATTGCGGCGTCGTCAGCCACTGCAGAAAAGCCATTGCCCCCTCTTTATTCTTGCTGGCCGGGTTCATCCCCATACCGATATCGGTGTGATCGGTAAAGAAACAGCCATCACCCTGTTTGGCCACCGGCGGGCGCATGACGCCAAAATCGACCTTGCCGGTGAAGGGAGCAATCTCCCAGGAGCCCGCCACGTAGAAGGCGGCCTTGCCCGAAGTGAACAGCTCGTTGCTGGTCGCATAATCACGGCTCTCGCCACCCTCACCGAGGTAGGAACGCCAGCGGGCCAGCTCGTCGAACACCTTCACATATTGGGGGTTGTCCAACCGCTCCTGCCCGCCAATCAACGCCAGACGACCATCTTCCCCTTTCCAGTAATTGGGACCAATATTCTGGAACCCCAGTTCGGAGGCAACCCAGCTCTCGGAACCGCTCATGGCCAGCGGCACATAGCGCGCGTCGGCCTTGATCTTGTCCAGCACGGCAAAGAACTGATCGCGGGTTTGCGGCAAGGTGAGCCCCAACTCACTGAAGATCTTCTTGTTATAGAAGAAGCCATGGATCACCGAGGCCATCGGCACGCAGAAAGTCTGGGCACCGGAATCGGTCTGCCAGGGTGACTGGGCAAAACTCGGAAAGTTCTCCATCCCTGCCATTTCGGTCAGCTCGGCCAGATGGCCCGCCTTGAACAGGGCGAGCGAGTCATCAAACGGACGACAGGTAATGAGATCCCCCGCCTTACCGCCTTTCAGGCTCTCCCACAGAGTGGGCATGTAGTTGACGTTCTGCACCGGATGAAAACTCACCTTGATGCCGGGATGCGCCGCTTCAAACGCCGGGATAATCTTCTGCTCCCACAACGCCTTGTCATCGGTTCGCCAGCTTTCAATCACCAGCTCGCTGGCCATCAGCTGGCCACACAACAGGAGACTCAGGGCTCCAATCCACTTTTTAGACATAAGCCCTCCTAGACCTTGAAATGTGCGATCAATTGCTGCTGTTTGGCGACCAGGTCGGCCAGCACTTCGCTGCTGCTGGCGGATTCGCGCGCCTCCCGCTCGGTCTCGTATGCCACATCGGCAATACCGGCGATATGACGAGCGACCCCCTGACTGACGGAGATCTGCTCCTGAGCGGCATGGGCCACCTGATCAGCCATCGATTTGATGGCCCCCATCCGATCGGCAATGGATTGCAGCGCCACATCCATCTCGCGAGTCTGCTCGACACAGCTCTGGGTCTGCTCCTGGCTACGCCCCATCACTTCAACCACATGCTTGCTGGAGCTCTGCAGGTTCTCAATCATCCCCTGGATCTCTTCGGTCGAAGTCTGGGTGCGATTGGCCAGCGCCCGCACCTCATCGGCCACCACCGCGAAACCGCGGCCGGCATCGCCAGCACGGGCCGCTTCGATGGCGGCGTTCAAGGCCAGCAGGTTGGTCTGCTCGGCGATGCTGCGGATCACATCGAGAATGCTGCCGATGTTGTTGCTGAATTCGCCCAGCTTGTAGGTGATCCCGACCGCCTCTTCCATGGCACCAGCCAGCTGCTCGGTGATCCGGCGAGTGGTGGCCACTTTCTGGCGCCCATTGCGCGCCTCTTCATCGGCCTGATCCACTTCCCGCTTGGTACCATCGGTAGAGCGGGCCACCTCGGTGGCGCTCACTTCCAGCTCGGTAATGGCGGCGGCCACCTGATCGGTCTGACTCTTCTGCTCCTGCACCCGGGACATGGCCCGTTCGCTGATCTCGGCGGCGCGGCTCGCCTCATCCACCAGATGACGGGAGCCCGCATTGATTTGAGAGAGTAGTTCACCGGTCTTGCCCGCCAGCGTATCGATAGAGCGGGAAAGGCTGCCAAATTCGCAACTGCTGCGGTAGTTGATGCGGCGGGTCATATCACCGGCCGCCATGTAATCGAGCTCCTTGTTGATCATCTGCAACGGGCGCTGAATGCTGCGCGCCGTGGTATAGCCGATCACCAGCGCCGCAGCGGCCGACATCGCGGCAACCACCAGGATCCAGAAGCTGGCACTGCTGACCGCCGCATCGGCGTTGATCCGGCTATCGCTGGCGATGGCTCCGGCAGACTTGCCCATCTCATCGAGCAAATTGAGGCTGTTGACCAGACTGGCATCCAACTGCTGATTTTGCGTGGCCAGCGACAGCGCCAGTTGCTGAGCCTGACGCATGGTCGCCAACAAGCCCTGAGCGCCAAGCGCCAGCTCCTGCATCCGATCCAGATTGGAGACAAAGCGCGCTTTCACATCATCGGGCACCAGCACCCGCTCCAACCGCTTGCGGGCCATCTCGATATCCTTGCTGAGTACCTTTTCCAGCTCGTTCAGGTCGGTTTTGGCATCGGCACGACGGATATTCTTCAGGTCGCGGGCGATACCCGAGGTAATGAGCTCCGCCTTGTTGCGCATGGAGCGCTTGCTGGCAGTCTGTTGCAACAGCAGATCCGCCGCCCACTGGTAGGTATCCTCAAGGCGGATAAATTCCATCTCCAGCTTGTGGCGCTGCTCCAGTGCACTGACCCACTGTCGATGCTGTGCCAACACCTGATCCGCCAAACCATAAAATTGGGTGGTAGCACTCTCGACCTGCTGGAAGCGGGCACGAGCATCCGCTACGTCGGTAAATTTCCCCATCTCCTGACTCAGCAGGGCGAAGCGGTTCTGCTGCTCCTTGAACTGATTGGCCAGCTGCGGCAACTGGGCGGCATCTTCACTGGTGCGGTAGACAAGCACCCAGCGGTTACTATCCTGCAGTGCCCCCTTGAGACCTGCGACAGCCACCACCAGCGGGGTTGCCCGGTCAGATACGGCAGAGAGGCCGTCATTTATACCCTTGATTTTAAAGGTACTGATCACACCAAGCAGGATCAGCAATAGCAGCATCAACACGAATCCGGCGATGATCCGCTGCACGATAGATAAGCCCATGGAGACATCCTCACTCATTGGGGGAAGGTAAAGTGAACATAGTCACTATCGGCAGGCGTGGCGAATAACTGAAATAAAGCGGCAGGTATTTAATTGATTTGTATCGGGTTGGATCACAGTACAGACAAAATCAGCCATACGAAAAAAGCCCGGCACAAGCCGGGCTGAAAGAGACGTACTTTGCTATCTTCCGCGGTCCGTTCAGAACCGCAGTCAGAATCATTAGAAGCGGTAGCCAACACCCACCATAAAGGCCATCGGGTCGATATGTGTTTTAAAAGTGCCAACGCCATCGACTTTGACATCAGTGTCAATGTCCATAATCCAGGCAGAACCGTTCACAAACCAGCGGTCGGTCACAGCCATATCGATACCAACCTGGCCCGCCAATCCCCATGAGTCATCAAGACTGATATTGGCGCCATCCAGTTTGCCAACACCCTTCTCGTCAAAGAAGGTGGTGTAGTTGATACCGACACCAACATAAGGACGAACCTTGCTCTGGGCATCGCCAAAATAGTACTGGGCCATCAATGTTGGAGGCAGATGTTTAACCTTGGCAATCTCACCAAGATCGCGAGTACTCACTCTATGGGAGAATGGAGTTGCAGCCAACAACTCAACCCCCCAGTTGTCGGTGATCATATAACCGAGGGTCAGGCCAAGCTGTTGATTGCTATCAATCTGAAACTCACCAGTGTTAAGCACATCATCACTGCTCTCCTGCGGAGAAACGATAGCCAATCCACCACGAACCAGAATGTCTCCGGCCTGATGGGCCATGGCGAAAGGAGAGGTCACTGCAGCGGCAATCATCAGAGGAAGTAATTTTTTCATCACGTAATCCCTTTTTTTGTTTTCATTTGATGCTGTAAGCCCGCTGACTATATGCCCTTGTAAATGCAAAGTTATTGACTTGGAGCAAAGGTTGCACAGAAATAAATCGATTGGTGTGACATCTTTGCGCGCCATCCCAATCTCGTTGAGTCCCCAGACAACAAGCCGAAATACCTGTTTCGACAGGTTGTAACTACCCGCACCCAGCGCCAAAAGGAGCAAACAAACCACACCTTATTGCGCGGCAGAGCGGCTATTAATTGTTGTTTATATGGGTAAATCAGCGTATTTTTTGCGCCATACAAGTTACTGGTAAGTAATGGTTTATTTATGAAAAATGAGTCGAAATGGCAAAAGGTGGGGGCCTTTCTCGCGGCCGTGTGGGGAATCGGATCCTTTCTCTTTATCCTGCTCGGTTTTATTGTCGCCCTGGCCTATCTGGTATTGGTACGGCAGGGTTAATCCGGATTGACAGAGTGCTGCAGGGTGATATGCCCCCCTTCGGCAAGCTGTTCCGGAGTCTGGCCCATTCCCTCCGCAGAGAGGGGACCAGCGTAGCCAAACCACCGATTTCGCCCACCGACTTTGGCCTGATACAGCGCCATGTCCGCCAGTTTGAAGCTATGACTCCAGAATGAATCCGGGTACTCCGGGTGCAACGGATAGCGGCAGAACCCCAGCGACACCGTCAACCAGAGTGGCGCATCCTCTCTGCCAAAGCGGTGCTGAGCGACACGCTGGCGCAGATATTCGACCCGCAGCGCCAACTCTTGCTCGTCATCCACCTGCAACAGCAACAAGAACTCCTCCCCGCCCAGCCGGATGATAGGCTCGCGCTCTCCTGTCACCACCTTGCGCAGCAGATCCGCCAACTGTTTCAGCACCAGATCCCCGATGTCATGGCCAAGGCGGTCATTGATCCGCTTGAAATGATCCAGATCCAGCAGCAATAACAGACAAGGTTTGGCCCGGTTGGCCTGCAACCAGCCATCGAGATAGCGACGATTGAAGCAACGGGTCAAGGGGTCGGTGAATGCAGCCATCTCCATCTGGCTGGATTTTTCCAACAAATCATAGTGTTGCTGACTAACCTTGCCGGCCATCTCCCTGAACTTGCCACTCAGAGTTGCCATCTCGGCGCTGCTGTCGATATAGGGGATCAAGGTGGCATCTGGCCGATCGCCAAAGCGTTGTAGCGCCGACACCAGCTGCTGCAACGGGGTAAGCACAATGCTGTTGAGCCGGTACATGGCGATCATGACGCAGATAAAACTGATAAACAGCATGCCGATAAAGGTCCAGAGCGCCCCCTCCATGACGCCACTCAAGATCTTTCTCTCCTCCTCAATCACCAGAGTCAGCACCGGCTGGTTATCGCTGTTGAGCAGTCGCACCTCTCCCCTAAGCCGGGTGAGCCCAAGGTCAATCAGGCGATACGTTATTTGCGGTTTCAGTGGTTTGAAGGTAGCGGTGACATCCAGATTGGCGTGGGAGATCGCCAGAGGCAGCGCGGTACGCTCCGATACCTGCTCGAGATAGGCCTTGTCGAGCCAACGTACAACCAGCAAGAAACCGTTGAACGGTGCCGACTCGTCACTGTTTCTGATCGGCTGCCACGAGTACATCAGCGGCCCCCACTGGGAAGCACGGATCCCGTGCAGATTGATGCCCCCTTGCGCCACCGAGCGCGCCCTTAACTGCTTTTTCAGTTCATCAAGGAAGTAGGGAAACTGATCCGGATTAATCCCCGGCGCATCGGGTAGCAGGGTCCGCGTCCAGATTTCGTAGCCGGTGAGATCCATGAAGCTCATCAGGTTGAGACTAAAATCCCGCATCGGCATATCACTGAACAGGTTGGATTCGATGTACGCCCTGCTTTTGTTGTCCATAAAACGGTGACTGTCATCCCAGATGCCCCAATCCCGACTGAATGCATCCAGAGCGGCCACATCCGCCTGCACCGCCTTGGTCACGCGCAGCAGATGCACCTTCATTCGCTGTTCTTCAATCCGGCTGGCAGCCGGGATCTGGGCCCACGCCAGCAGGACCAGCAATAGCAGGATCGCCCCCAGCCAGATGGGGAACATGGAGTAAGCCAACTGATGATCAATCGTGCGCGGAGCCTGAGCCATAACCCGATATACCCATTACCATGATGCTGTGATACAAGCCTGCCAGTACCTGACCAGCCCCCCTCTATACTCTCGATTTTTATAACAAAAGGGGCCAAAGGCCCCTCGATTATAACGGTTTATCGCGCCAATAGCGGTCGTAAAAAACGAGCTGTATGAGACTCTTTATTGCCGCATATCTCCTCCGGCGTCCCCGTCACCAGAATACGGCCACCACCGGCGCCCCCCTCCGGTCCCAGATCGACGATCCAGTCGGCGGTTTTGATGACGTCCAGATTGTGCTCGATGATGACGATCGTGTTGCCGCGATCCCGCAGCTGATGCAGCACCTTGAGTAGCTGCTGGATATCGTGGAAGTGCAACCCGGTGGTCGGCTCATCCAGAATATAGAGGGTCTGACCGGTGTCCCGCTTGGAGAGCTCGCGCGCCAGCTTGACCCGCTGCGCCTCGCCGCCCGACAGGGTGGTGGCCGACTGGCCGAGGCGGATATAGGAGAGGCCCACGTCCATCAGGGTCTGCAGCTTGCGCGCCACTGCCGGCACCGGATCGAAGAACTCGCGGGCATCTTCCACCGTCATCTCGAGGATCTCGTGGATGTTCTTGCCCTTGTACTTCACCTCCAGGGTCTCGCGGTTGTAGCGCTTGCCCTTGCAGACATCGCACGGCACGTAGACATCCGGCAGGAAGTGCATCTCCACCTTGATGACCCCATCCCCCTGGCACGCCTCGCAGCGCCCCCCCTTCACGTTGAAGGAGAAGCGGCCCGGCTGGTAGCCGCGCGAGCGCGCCTCCTGGGTGCCGGAGAGCAGCTCGCGGATCGGGGTAAACAGGCCAGTGTAGGTGGCCGGGTTGGAGCGCGGCGTGCGGCCGATGGGGCTCTGGTCGATATCCACTACCTTGTCCAGATGCTCCAGCCCCTCGACGCTGCGATAGGGTGCCGGGGTGGATTCAGTGGCCTTGTTCAGCTCGCAGTGAGCAATGCGGAACAATGTGTCGTTGATCAGGGTCGACTTGCCGGAGCCGGAGACGCCAGTCACGCAGGTCATCACCCCGATCGGCAGATCCAGGTTGACGTTGCGCAGGTTGTTGCCGCTCGCCCCCTTGAGCTTCAGCCACTTGCCGGTAAGCGGAGTACGCTCGGCAGGAATGGCGATCTGCTTGCGACCGGAGAGGTAGTCACCGGTGAGTGACGCGGGATTATTGATGATCTCTTCCGGCGTGCCCTGCGCGACGATGGCACCGCCGTGCACCCCGGCCCCCGGGCCGATGTCGAGCACATGGTCGGCGAGGCGGATGGCATCCTCGTCGTGCTCCACCACGATCACCGTGTTGCCAAGATCACGCAGGTGAGTGAGGGTCTTGAGCAACCGCTCGTTGTCACGCTGGTGCAGGCCGATGGAGGGCTCGTCCAGCACATACATGACACCTACCAAACCTGCACCGATCTGGCTGGCCAGCCGGATCCGCTGCGCTTCACCGCCGGAGAGGGTCTCGGCGCTGCGCGACAGGCTCAGGTAGTTGAGGCCGACGTTAACCAGGAAGCCAAGCCGCTCGACGATCTCTTTCAAGATCTTCTCGGCGATCTGGGCGCGCTGACCGGTCAGGTTCAGCCCCTCGAAGAAGGCCAGTGCATCGCCGATGGACTGCTCGGCGATGGCCGGCAGGTTGCGGTTGTCGACGAAGACGTGGCGCGCCTCCTCCCGCAGTCGGCTGCCACCGCAGCTGGTACAGGATTTGTTGGCGATGTATTTGGAGAGCTCTTCACGAACCGAGTTGGACTCGGTCTCCCGGTAGCGCCGCTCCATGTTGTGCAGGATCCCCTCGAACGGGTGCTTGCGCACCACCACGTCGCCGCGATCGTTCATGTAGCGGAACTCGATCTCGGTGCGACCCGAGCCACGCAGGATCACCTCCTGGGTCTTGACCGGCAGATCTTCCCACGGCGTCTCCAGATCGAACTTGTAGTGCTCGGAGAGGGATTTGAGCATCTGGAAGTAGTAGAAGCTGCGCTTGTCCCAGCCACGGATGGCGCCGTTGGCCAGACTGATGGCCGGATCGCCGATCACTTTGGCCGGATCGAAATATTGCTGTACGCCGAGGCCGTCACAAGTTGGGCAAGCGCCGGCCGGGTTGTTGAAGGAGAAGATGCGCGGCTCCAGCTCCGACATGGAGTAGCCGCACTCCGGGCAGGCGAAGTTGGCGGAGAAGGTCATGGGAGCAACCCCCTCCTCGCCATCCATCGGCACCACCAGCACGATGCCGCCGGAAAGGGTCAGCGCAGTCTCGAACGACTCGGCCAAACGCAAGGCAAGGTCATCGCGCACCTTGAAGCGGTCCACCACCACCTCGATGGTGTGCTTCTTGTGCAGCTCCAGCGTAGGCGGATCGGAGAGATCGCACACCTCGCCGTCGATGCGGGCACGGATGTAGCCTTGGGCCGCCAGATTCTCCAGCAGCTTGGTGTGTTCCCCCTTGCGATCGCGCACCACCGGGGCCAGCAGCATCAGCTTGCTTCCCTCCGGCTGAGCCAGCACCTGATCCACCATCTGGCTGATGGTCTGGGCGGCGAGCGGGATGGCGTGAGTCGGGCAGCGCGGCTCACCAACCCGGGCGAACAGCAGACGCAGGTAGTCGTAGATTTCGGTAATGGTGCCGACGGTCGAGCGCGGGTTGTGGGAGGTGGACTTCTGCTCGATGGAAATAGCGGGCGAGAGCCCCTCGATATGGTCAACGTCCGGCTTCTCCATCAGGGAGAGGAACTGGCGGGCATAGGCGGAGAGGGACTCCACATAACGGCGCTGCCCCTCGGCATAGAGGGTATCGAACGCCAGAGAGGATTTGCCCGAACCGGAGAGGCCGGTGACCACGATCAGCTTGTCGCGGGGCAGGGTCAGATTGATGTTCTTGAGGTTGTGGGTGCGAGCACCCCGGACCACGATCTTTTCCATCTTGTTGCACGCTCGATACAGAAACCTGAGCGAGTCAGTATGGCATAGAGACTACTGGATGAATAGACAGCTTTTAAGCGAACACACAATCACACAGGGCACGTCAGCGACTCGCTTTTTTGCAACAACCGTTGCCCGTTTTGCCAAACCTCAGCCGTTATCTCGACCTGATAGGGGCAACGCAACGACAAGGTGGCATTGCCGGCATCGCGCATTTGCCCGGCTGCCAGTGACAGGGTTCGACGTTGGCTCTGGGTGCTGCTGCCCCCCGCCCCCTTGCTGCGCACCAGCAACCTGAAGCTCACCGTCACATCGTGATCGCTGAGCAGCGTCGGAGCCAGTGAGACCCCCTGAGCGTGTTGAGTCACATTGAGGTTAAGGGCCATGTCCATTTGATGATCCTCGCAAACGGCATCTGAAGCTCCACACATCAGCCCAGCGACCCACAATAATAAAAAAAGGGCCCGCAGGCCCTTGGTTAACATCATGGTTACTGACCCTGAGTGACCAGGATCTGGTTACCTGTTCCGCTCGAGTTGGCAAACGCGTAGTTACCGCTGTCGCTCTGGGTCACAGTGACAGTGTTATTGGTGCCACCGCCAGATGCATACGCTGCATTGTCGAGCCCGGTTTGGGTCACGGTCACCTCGTTACCTTGGCCAACGGCTCCAGTAACGGCAAAGTGTCTATCGCCGGTCTGGCTGACCGTGGCGATGTTATCGTCTCCACCAGAGGTAACGCCAGATGCAAAGTTGCCATCGCCCTCCTGGGTCAGGGTCACCGAGGAGTTGCTCCCATACTGACCAGCATAGGCAACGTTATCATCGCCGGTCTGGGCCACCTCGGTGGTGTTGCCGCTCCCGTCTTGATAAGTGTCTGCGTAGTTGCGGTTACCGGTTTGGGCCACCGTTGCTGTCTCGCTGGTTCCTGCCTGATAACCAACAGCCCGGTTACCCTGATTATCGGCCGAACCTCGCTGGGTCAGGGTATACTGCCCGCGCTCAGCCACCTGCGTGACCTCCGCTACGTTATTTTGGTCGAACTGAAGGACTAAAGCCGTATTGAGTTCGCCGCGCTGCACTACGCTGGCGCTGGTGCCCTCGGCGGCGGCAAGTCCATAATTTCCGGTATTCTGATAAACGGTGGCGGTTTGACCTGCCCCCTCCTGAGTGACCTCGGCATTGGCGCCATCCGAAGCGCTTTGGAAGACTGTGGCGGTATGCCCGCCATCCCCCTGCTGGGTAACGGTTGCCTCGGCAAAGTCTGACCAATAGTTGTCAATGGTGGCCGTGTTACCATTTGAAAGCTGGTTAATCACCGAGCTGGCTTGATCGGCATCGTTCTGTCCGATAGTGGCACTGTTGTCGTTGGCATCGCTGCCGGCAGCCCCTTGGTTAATTGTGGCAGTAGCGCTGCCATTGTCGATCTGCTGGGTAACACTTGCCCTGTTCCCGCTTCCGTTGGTGTCAATGGTTGCAGTGGAGAGATTGGTATTTCCCGATTGCAGCACTTCGCCGCTATTGCTAGTGCCGACCTGGCTGGTATTGGCTACCGAGCTACCGGTATTTTCCTGGGTGGTCAACGCTTCGTTGTTTTCACCTTCTTGATAGATATCAGCCCGGTTATCCACACTAGACACCACTTGGTTAACGGTTGCCTTGTTGGTATCGCCAAACTGCGTGACATAAGCGTCGTTGCCAGTAGATGCCGCCCAAGCGGTGCTGGTCGCCAGAAGAACTGCCGAGGCAATGATGGTACGTTTAAACATGATTTCCCTCTCGTGCTAATGGTTGAGCCTAGGCTCAGTTGGTTTGAACGACATTTACTTGCTGATTGGCGCCCGTCTGAATAACGGTTGCCGCCAATCCGTTACCGTTTTGCTCGATGCTGGCCTGATTGCCATCACCCAGCTGGATCGCCCGGGCCTGATTGTCTACCCCTTGCTGACTGATCCAGGCTTCATTGCCGCTACCTTGTTGCAGCAGCCAAATCCGGTTATTGATGCCCGCCTGATAGAGCTCGGCACTATTGCCCTCGCCCAGCTGCGCGCCATTGACCCAGTTCTCATCTCCTACCTGGGAGAGCGCCAACTCATTGGCCCAACCCTGTTGCAGCAGGCGCGCCTGATTCAGCTCCCCTTGCTGGGTGAGGTGCAACTGCTGCTCGCTACCGAGTTGCCACAACAGCGCCTGGTTTCCATCGTTCTGCAGACCGGAATCCAGCTCGCTTGCCATCGCCAGCTCGTCGAAGGCAGAAGGCTCTGCGGCGAGTTGCGGGGCACCCGACATCAGCAGAAAAAAGAGAGCACTCAACAGGTGTTTCATCGCGCCATCGCTTTGTTGGAAAACGCCCACAGTATCCCTGTCAGACCAGAGGCGGCCTATCAGGCACTCCGCTGATTCGAGGATGAAAAGCGCCGTCCTGTCGCTGAGCAGAAAGTCTTAAGTCGTATTCGATGGAGGCCAAAAAAATGCCCTCCACCTGGGAGGGCATTGCGCGAGCGGGAAAACTCAAAGCAGCGGAGCATTGTCTTGCAGGTACTCCTGCAGGATCGGATTGTCGATATCCCGCTGGTCGGCCAGTTGCCACAGATTGTCCCGCACACCATTGGCTATCAGCCGGATCACCCCTGACTCGATAGCCGACATGACACACATCTGTACCGGCTCATTGGTGCTGAAACCGGCCTCGGCTTCCAGCAGGCGCTTGTACTCGACGAAACGGAATACCCCGGCCTGCACCTGTTGCGACAGTACAGTCTTGGAGGTGGTGACACTGTTCAGGATCCGGCCTGAACGGATATCGACGGCGCGCAGATTGACCGTCACCTGATCGACCCGGTACTCCCCGCTGGCGCCGATGCCAAAATACTTGGCCCCCGCCCCACCGGTTCGCACATTGCTGTCATAGGCGACGATCCCCCCCTCGATCAGGATGTTGGCAGCGACCAGCGAGGGCAGTTGATTGGCATTGTTGCCGGGAACGTTGGGCTTGTTCTGGGCCGCCCGCACAATCTTGCGCTCGGTCAGCAGGTTCTGCAGCCCTTCCCGCTCCAGCGGTACAAACCATTGAGAATCCCACAAAGCCGTGCTCAGCATGGCCACCCCGCCCTGAGTGACCGCCGTGGAAAAGTTGGACGCCGGTGCAGGCAGGTACTGACCGGTCTGATCACGAAAATCGTAGACGGCCGCGACAATTTTCCCTTTTGGCTTGGGCAGACTGATCAGCTCCTTGTAAGAGACGGATCGCGGCATCAGGGTTGCCTTCTCATCGGCAACGGGCGAGCCGATATGGGTCGCACAGCCAGCCAGCGCAAGCAGGGGCACTATCAATAACAGTTGTCGTTTCATCGCGCCCTCAGTCGGCAATCAGGCCATTCACTTCGATCATGGTGGTCTGGTTGGTCACCCGGTCGGTGATCGAAACCACCAGGGTGCCATCTTCATCCACCACATTGATGGCAAAATCATCGGTCACCAGACTGCCGCTCTGGCTGCCATCCTTGCCGATATCGGCCAGCAGTTGGCTGATCAGGCGGGATTGCAGATTGGAGGTCAGGCGATCCAGCGCCGAGGTGCCGCTGCTACCGCTGCCACTGGCGGGATCCTTGTAATCATTCTGCGCATTGGCGGTGCCAAGCAGATGACTGCTGTTGAGAGGGTTACCCCCAAAGCTGGGGTTGACGGGGCGATAGACAAGCTCCGACGCATGGAGCGTTGGCGCTATCAGTGCAGCAACTAGCCATAACCGGGCACGCATGAGAAATATCCTTATAGTTCATCATGTTCCAAATCGAAGGTATCCATGAACAGGGTCGCGATCTTCTGCTGTTCGAGGGTCTGCCTGACCTGTGACCAAGCCAGTTTGGCGCTCTGCTCCTGCTGATTACGGCCGGGAGAGAGTGCGGTTTTAAAAATCACCTTCCGGTTATGAGTGATCCAGATCAGGCTGCCCCAGCGAGCAGTCGGGCGCTCATGAATCGTCAGATTTTCTCTGGCATCCGGGTCTTCATCACTGCGCAACCGGGTAAATTCGTTATAAAAGCCCTGACCGAAGCGGGTAAAAGTGCGATCCAGTACCAGACCATCCACATCCAGCCGATCACTCTCCTGCTCCGGCTGCACCGACTCCAGCGGTGTATCAGCCTCGGCCGCCACAACGGTCGTGCAGCCCCAAAGCAGCGCAAGGCAACACGCCACAGAGAGCGCTTTCATCAGTGGGAGTCCGGAGCATCGAGATACTCTTTGGCCCAGCTCACCGCCTGGATCCGGTTCTTCACATTCAGCTTTTTAAAGACGTTATAGAGGTGGGATTTGACGGTATGCTCGCTGACAAACAGGCTGTCGGCGATCTCGACATTGGAGGCGCCCGTCATCAGATAACGGATGATCTCCTGCTCTCTGGCTGTCAGCAGGGTGTCGTTACGCAGCAGGTAGCTATTGCCCTGGCGATAGTATTCGACCAGCTCGCACAGCAGGTGGCGCGGCATCCAGTACTCGCCCAACAGGATTTTCTGCAACCCGGCAACCAGCCGGTCGAGCGGATCCTGACGGAAAAACAGACCGCAGATCTGCGGCCACATCAGCAGCAGGTCGCGATCCGTCGCAGTGGGAGCATTGAGCAGCACGGTGGGCGCCATGCCAAAGCGTTCGGAGATCGCCCGGTTCCAGCCCAGTGACTGGCCAGAGCGGATATAGTCGAGATCGATGAGAAACAGCGTGCCGTCACACTGGTTATCTAGCTGATTAATCTCGTGGATGAGCTGGACGGGACGGCTCAAATGAGAGATGAGGTATGCAGCAAATGTGCTGGCCTGCACATTATTTTCAGTGACCAGTGCGATCGGGCATGCGGCTTTCATTGTGTGCTCTTCCTTGAACCTGTAAACCACCTAATCTGGCCGACTGAGTCTACCAAGGAGGTATGGGAGCACAATATTAAAAAAGTATGAGAATGGATCTCATAAATATCGTAACCATATGTTTTTAGTCGATTTAAAAACCTATTCCAATTCGCCAATCGGCCAGCATAACAGGAATATATGGCAGAAATGTGATGCCGGACGCGCCCAAAACAACTGCAACCCGACCATCACTGCAGCAGGAGCCAACAGTTACCTTTGGCACATCAAGCAGGTTAAGGATGCTGCCAATCCGCTTCGCAACTGTTACTATGACCGCCACATGCGTCTGCGGGACATTGTGCCCCGCACACAGCAACTAATCAGGTATCTAGTCGTGTTGGACCAGGTTTCGACCTGGCCGGTAAATAAGGTGGAAGAGAGATTATGGCCAGTCGAGGCATCAATAAAGTCATTCTGATCGGTAACCTCGGGCAAGACCCGGAAGTACGCTACATGCCGAGTGGCGGTGCTGTGACCAACATTACTCTGGCTACCTCCGAAACCTGGCGCGACAAGCAGACCGGTGAGCAGAAAGAGCGTACCGAATGGCACCGCGTCGTCTTCATGGGCAAGCTGGCCGAAGTGGCTGGCGAGTACCTGAAGAAGGGCTCCCAGGTCTATGTGGAAGGCAAACTGCAGACCCGCAAATGGCAGGATCAGAGCGGCCAGGAGCGCTACACCACTGAAGTGCTGGTCGACAGCTTCACTGGCGTGATGCAGATGCTGGGTGGTCGTCCGCAAGGCGGCCAGGGTATGGGCCAGAACATGGGTGGCCAATCCCAGGGTAACTGGGGTCAGCCGCAGCAGAGCATGCCTGCCCAGCAGCCGATGAATCAGCAGCGCTCGGCACCGGCTCCGCAGCAGAACATGCAGCCGCAAGGCGGTTATGGCCGTCCTGCCCAGCAGCCGCAATCTGCGCCGCCGGTATATAACGAGCCGCCGATGGATTTCGACGACGATATCCCGTTCTAGATCTTGTAAAAGATGAAAGTGTAAGAATAAATCACTTTCACCATCTTGAGTGCAAAGCAACCCAGCAGAAATGCTGGGTTTTTTTATTTTTGCATTTCACTTGCCATCGCGATTTTCAGCACTATAACTTTATGTATGAGGAAAATGTAAGATTAGGATGCACAGTGTACAAGCTAGATAGATTGATTTTTGCAAATGGTGAACGTTATCCAGTCTTAATGGGCAATGATGGTATGCCTCATTTTCTTGCAACCCTCTGGGTGACAACAAAACTTCGTAGCAGCTTGTCGGTGAATACCATTTCAAATCGCCTAGGTGCATTAAAGTGGTTTCTTCAATGGGAAGAAAATAAACACAGAGACCTGTTCTCTGAGTTTCAGAAAGGTAAGTTTCTTAGCGACACTGACATTGACAACATCAGAGAACATCTCAGTCATGATATTTCTCATTTCAAAGGCTTAGCTAAAAGCAAAAAAACCAGAGATAAGGTCATTGATTTATTTAACACCCCAAGACTAATCAGTGTCACCCCCACAGTGGGACGTAATAACATTTACAATCGTGTGACAGCTATTGCAAGTTATTTAGATTTCATTGCTAGAGTAGCTGTACAGAACTGTAATAGCACTAAACTGCTCACAGAAATTAACAGTATGAATAAGCGCATACTTGCTGTTCGCCCTAAAGGCAAAGGTAAGAATGTTTTAGATAAACTAGATGGTAAAGACTTGCCAGATGGATTAATTGAGGAATTTATGGCTGTGGCACAATTTGACCACCCAAAAAATCCGTTCAAACACGCTTCGACAAAAAAGCGAAATCATCTTATGTTTTTACTTTTAAAAGAACTAGGCATACGAAGAGGTGAGTTACTCTCACTATCTATTGAATCGAACTTTCTAATGCTTCACGGCCCCCAAAAATTCATATGGGTAAAACGCCACCATGATGACATATATGATCCTCGCAAAAATCAGCCTGTAGCAAAGACGAAAGAAAGAATGTTGCGAATTAGAGATGAAACTGCGGCACTCATTGATGACTACATCATAAACATACGGGCAAAGACTCCGAACGCGAACAAGCATCCATACTTGTTTGTTACACATAGGAAGGGGAAAACTCAAGGACAGCCAATATCGACCAGCACATTTGACAGTATCATCGTGCCAACAATGAAATCTGTGGATGAGCGGTTCAAATCGATCCACCCACATTATTTTAGGCATAACTGGAACCAGTGGTTCTCCGAAATAATTGACAAAAACAATGATCTATCTAAAGACCCAAACAGTAACCGTAATTTTATTTCATCTAGTGAAGAAGCAAAAAGCCGAATGTATCAAATGGGGCACACATCAGAGAGCTCTGCCAAACCATATGTTGAACGCCATATTCGCAATAAGACAAACAAGCTAGTGCTTGAAGAGCAAGAAGAATTACAGAGACTAATTATTGAATCTCAAAAAAATAGAGGATATGAATGAATAAATATGATTACATTGAGGAAGAAAATGACGATCTCCCATCAACATTCAGCTCAAAAAAATTAGTATCAAAAGATGGATACAGCTTTGACTTTCACTCAGAATACTGGATGTTGAATAAAGATGTCAGCATTGCATTCATGCCGGATGTTTTATCTATGGAACCAAAACTGCTGGATGGATTTAAAAAAACACTAGCAACCTATGCTGAAGAACAATCAGCACACCATACATCAAATATGTATCTACGCTTTCAACGACTATTGCGAGACACTAAATTCAAAAATCTAGATGAGGATGTATTGCTCAATTGGCGAGCGATGCTTGATAAAAACAATGAATGGTACTTAGGTGCACTCCGTGGTTTTCTTATTAGCTGGAATGAATATGGATATTATGGTGTAACAACAGAGATGGTGAAAACACTCGAAATACTAACTCTATCAGGAAACAAGAAAGGAGTGTCTGTCGCTAATCGTTGCCCTGAAACAGGTGCCTTTACTAGCAATGAGGTACTTGCATTAAATCATGAACTTATTCGCTTATTCAGGAATAACTATATCTCATTTCAATGCTATGCATATGTGAGTTTATTGCAGGCTACTGCTAGACGCCCCACACAGTTACGACAAATAAAGGCTGCTGATTTATTTAAAGAACATGATCATAGTAAGAATGTGACAAATTTTTACCTCAATATACCTAGAGCAAAGCAGCGTGGTGGTGGGTTTCGTTTCTCTTTTAAAAAATTCCCCATTACGGAAGAGCTCTATCTAACGTTGCGTAATTTAATTAGAGATGAAACAGAGAAGTTTGAATCAAAACTCTCAATAAAACTGACTGCTTCTCAAGCAACAAAAATCCCATTATTTATTGATTGGGCAATGGTTTTTGAGTTAGCGGTTAAAAAAACATCTTTGACTGATGATTTATTAGATACTGACATTTTAAATATGTCATCAACAGATCTAAGAGAACACCTGCTAAAAAATTTCCAAAGAAAACAAAAAGCTATTTCTGAAAGAACTGGGGACTATATTCATATAACGGCTAGGCGGTTTCGTCATACAAGAGGAACAAACCTTGGTCGAAAAGGTTTGGGGCCGTTGATCATAGCGGAGGCATTGGATCACAACGATACACAAAACGTTAAGGTCTATACGGAAAATACCGCAGATACCGTGACCTATATTGACAAGGCCATTGGCAAACAACTGGCCCCCTTTGCTAATGCATTCCTAGGTCGCATTATCGTTGACTTAGAGCAGGGTGAGCGAGGACATGACCTTGCTGCTCGCATACCAAACAAGGATAACGATATCGTAGGAGCATGCGGCACCAATGACTTTTGCGTTAAGGGGTATGAAAGTTGTTACACTTGTGAAAAATTTAGACCATTATTAGATGCTCCTCACGAGAAATTCTTATCCCATCTATATGCAGAGAAAGAGGTAAGGTTGAAAACGACAAAAAGTGAAGAGTACGCGGCAACAAAAGATAGGCTAATTTTAGCAGTTGAATGGGTTGTGCAGAAATGCTTTGAACTGAAACAACAACGAGCATGAGGATAGTCAGTGGACAGTAACATTTTCCATTTTAAGCCTGCGATAGAACTGAATTCAGAAGCAAATCTAGAAAAATTCATTCAAAGTAGCAAAAACAAATTAACTGTTTTCGGTGAAGATTGCTGGGATCATAATTTATGGCACACTTTTCACAATACTCGCCGTGTTGTTGCCCGTTTCTCCACAAATTTAGAGCCATCAACTTCCTATAGTTTCTCTCCCCTAGGTGTACCATTTATTGATTTTGCAAAAGCATACATTCGCTACATTTACGCATTAAAACCCATAACAACTCTTCACAGACATTTCGAAGCTATTCGAATACTTGAAGAAGCATTGATTCTATCAAAACATAAAGCAGATATTCTGATGCTCGATGGCCTAGTTTTAGAAAGGCTAGGCGATATTTTTAATAGACGCATATCAAATCTGGCAGGTCGAAATAAAGCGGGCTATCAAATGGAGCTTCTTCTTAATTTCTGCCGTGACAACTTTATAACACCGAGTCTTCCTGGGTGGTCAAATCCATATCAAAAAGTAAAAGATTTAACTATTCAACTTGACGAGAATGGAAAAGAACATCGTAAAAATAAATTGCCCTCAGAAGAGGATATGATGTTATTTGCTAAGTTATTTCATGACGCACCTTCATTAGGTATTGAAGCAGAATATTTTACTTCTGCAATAGCATTGCTCATGCAAGCACCATCCCGATGCTCTGAGTTATTCTCATTGCCTATAGATTGTACTGTATGGGAGGAGAATCGCAGCGGAGAACTTAAACTTGGAATACGTTGGGTGCCTGCCAAAAATGGCAACGAAGGGATTAAATGGGTTCCTACTGTCATGCAAGATGTAGCTTTGGAAGCTATCGAACGATTGAAAAAAATTAGCATGCCTGCACGGGAGGCTGCGATGTATGCAGAAACGCATCCAGATAACAATGGGAGTATGGTGTATATCAGTAAATTGGTTAACTGGCCTTTTGTTGATAACGCAAAAAAAGTTAAGGCCTCAGAGGCTTTGTTACTATATAGAGACCGTGAGTTACATGCGGAACATGATGTTATTCAACACTCGTTTGTTTTACCTACGGTGAACATAATTAATGCAAGGATTTCTAGGTCTGAGGCCAGAAAAGGAGTCCACCTTTGGAAGAAACATAACATATTACGAGAGGATGGCTCACAACCCGATATAACATCCCATCAAGCTAGGCATTGGCTCAGTACCAAAGCTGAACGGGGTGGGATGGATGAGTTGACGCTTGCAAACTGGGCAGGGAGAGCAAGAGTTGCTGATAATGCCAGCTATGATCATCGCACAGAAGAAGAAAAGTCCAATGCAATTGCAGTTATTACTATCCCTGAAAATGCAAACACGTTGGAAAAAATAAAATGTAACCTTCCAATTAGTTTCGAGGAAATCGGAAAGAACCTTACTGGTGCAGCGATAGTAACAGAGCTAGGCGTGTGTGAACATGATTTTGCCATGATTCCATGTCAGCGAAACGGTGACTGTGAAACCTGCAAAGAATTGGTCTGTATCAAAGGCTTCAGTAGCTCATTGGAGCTGTTGAAAGTACGAGAAGTTCAAGTGGCAGCTCAACTCGAAAAAGCACAGCAAAGCCATAAAATGGGGGCCTTTGGTGCTGACCGCTGGGTTAGCTCACACGGTTGGCGACTTGCTCATATTAGAACAAAGATCCGGCTATTAGAGGATGAAAATGTTCTTGATGGCACCCCCATTCGTATTCCTGATGTATATGATCCCTCGCCAGCCAAGGTTGTTCTTTTAGAGAAGGGGCTTAATATTGAAGTTCAATCGCCTGACTCTATCGATTCTAAAGCGTTTAATATTATGGGTGATTTGTTATGCCTAAAATAGTTATCACAGAAAAAAACCTGCCTAATATACTAGGTCTAATTAATACTTGGGAAGGAAAGTTAACTTGGGACTTGCTCTGTCAAAAAGTTGCCATAATGATTGATGTTAAAGGTGGCGTCCAACGTCAATCATTATCCTCTTACAAAGATATTCAAGATGCATACTCGCGAAGAAAGACATTTTTAAAAGAACGTTTTTCTCAACCTGAGCCTACCAAAGAGCGTGATGTAACGCTTGAGTATCTTATAAAAAAGGTTGCTCTTTTAGAGAATGAATTAGCCAGATTAAATAGTTTGAATGATGCATACAAACAGCGTTTCATAGTATGGCAATATAATGCTTACATGCATGGTGTCAGAATGACATCAATTGATAATTTTCCAACAGATAGTGCCGAGCTAAAAAAATTACAGGATATGCTTGGAAAGCCGCTTATAGAAGTTAAACGCCGCACAGGAGGTCAATAATGGCGAGTGGTACAGAAAAAGCCAAAGCAACCGTCCAGGCGTTTGAACTATGGATGGCAACCCAGACTGATGAGACGTATCGACAATTAAGTTACAGGGGCAGCCTCAGCCGCAGTGAAATCACGAAAGCTATTGGCTGTGGCCGCTCTGCCTTAGTGCAGAACCCTGAGCTTCGTAGGCAATTGCAGAAATTGGAAGACCAGCTTAGGGAACACGGGGTGCTTCCGCCACTCACCGCTCAGGCCATAGCGAGTGTAGCTCATCCAAAGGTATACGACCCTACGACTCATCGACGCCTACTTGATACCAAACGTGTATCAATATTGGAGCAGGAGAATATTGAACTGAAAGCGCAGCTAAGGGAACTAAAAGCCAGACTGGAGCGCTTCGGTGAGCTATCTGAGACATTGGCCGAAATGGGGATCTTGCCACGATGAACCAATCTCTCCATTCCGAACTATTTCGTGTTACCAGTATCCCATATAGCTCATCCAGCTACGTGATTTTCTCTGGAATACCACTTAATGACGAGACCAGCCAGATCAAGGATGGCAAATACTATGTGACCATTAAAGCGCGGCCTGACACTCTTCCGGCACAACCGTCACAGGGCCAGCAATGGACAGTCCATGGCAAACCTCTCATTGAGAGGGTCGAGATTGGTGATGTTGTGATGCAGCAACATACCTATGAATCACCTGAGCACGTGATATGCACCCTGCCGGAGACAGGTGAGCAGCTGATCCAGTTCATTGCCAAGGAGCCTGATTTCAAGGGAATTGGCCTCGGTAAAGCCAGGGCGTTATGGCAACTACTCGGTGAGCAATTTCACGCCACCCTGCGCACCGACACACCAGAGTCCAGAGAGCGCCTCAAGGGTATTCTGAGTGATGTATCTATTGATGCCCTGTTCAACGGCTACGCAAAATACAAAAATCTGAACCACTGCAATTGGATGGCAGAGTGTCGGATTCCCTCACCCATTCAGCAGCGGATCTTGAAATTTCATGGCGAAAGCTCCGTTGATGCAATCAAAGCGAATCCCTACCTACTGGTCGGCTTCGGGATGGGGTTTGAAGACGTGGATGCGCTTTCTCAAACGAAGTTTGAGGTAGAACTAAAAGATCCGACGAGGCTGAGTGCCGCCCTGGAGTTCACCATCCACGCGGAAGTGGAAAAAGGCCACACCTACACCACGCAGGCCAGGCTTCGCCCCCTGCTGACCAAATTGCTTGGTGACGGCGAGTTGGCAGCACAAGCATTCAAGGCTGGTTACCACCAAGCCCAGTATGTGCTGAACCATGAAGCAGGCACCTATCACCCTACCGCACAATTGCTGATGGAGACTGTTGTTGCCAAGCGGCTGTTGAAACTTGCTAAACAGCAAAATCGTTACGATGAGTCCACCAATGCTGCGTTTCTCGCAGCGGTTAATGAGCTGCCCTATGAATTGACCGCGATGCAAAATGAAGCGGTGCTCACCGCGCTAAACAATGCGGTGAGTTGCATCACGGGGGGCGCAGGAACTGGCAAAACCACAGTGCTCAGAACGGCACTGCGGGCCTATGGCAAAATGGGCTTTGAGGTGCATGCTGTCGCCCTTTCTGGACGCGCAGCAATGCGCCTATACGAGTCGATAGGCTTTAGGACGATGACCATTTCCGCCTTGTTGCGGCAAGAGCCCATAGAACCATCTGATGGGTTTCCCAGCCATCTGCTGGTAATCGATGAAGCATCCATGATCGACCTGCCCACCATGTATCGGCTCACCAACCATCTGCACCCCACCGTGCGGATCATATTCACGGGTGACCCAAACCAGCTACCTCCGATAGGATGTGGCAAGGTGCTAGCCGATATCGTTGCATCACAGGCCATTGCGAACGTGACCCTGGACATCGTTAAACGCCAGAAGGGAGCCACAGGCATTCCTGAATACTCTATGCAGGTCAATCAAGGTCTCATACCGGAGCACTTGAGCATGGGTAACGTCTATTTCCACGAAACATCCAAAGAGAGGATCGCCCAAGTCTGTGCCGAGTTATATCAGCAATCCCCCGAGAACAGCCGAGTGGTAGGTGCGACCACCGCTATGGTGGCGGAGATCAATAATCTTATTCAGGAGGCCGTCAACCCTGATGGTGCTCGGATGATATTTGAGATGTATGGCGAAACCTACCGCCGCAACGATTTGCGCCAAGGAGATGTGATCCTCTTCACTCAGAACAATTACGAGAAAGGCATTCAAAATGGCTCGCTCGGAACGCTAACTCGCGCTGTCGGGGCTGGAGATGACTACGGAGTGGTTGAACTGGACACAGGCGAGAGCGTGTATGTCACCCAATCCCTGCTGGACTGTATGAGGCTGGGCTACTGCATCACACTCCATAAAGCTCAGGGTTCGCAGTTCCCACGCATCATCATCGCGCTGCAAAAGGGGAGGATCGTTGACAGGGCCTGGCTCTATACCGCAATAACCAGGGCCGAGCATGAGGTCCATATCGTGGGCAGCACAGCTGAGTTTGCAGCCATCACCAAAGCGCCCAGCAATGCCCATAACCGGAACAGCTATCTGCGTGATCTGTTGAAGAAATGAGAGGAGATTGATTCCCTTGGGGAGCGACTACGGGTACAAGCGGAGATAAGCGGTGCGTCAACGCGCAGCGTTGTCCACGGCTTATTCCGTGCTCTTGCGTAGCAAGATGTGCCCGTAGCTGAGCGATCGGAAGGGCTAGAACCTTAAAAATCAATACCTTACAAGGCCTTGACATAGTACCACCAGAGTCTCTTTTGTACCAAGAACGAACTCCAACGTGAGTCATCAATTGACCTTCGCTGATTACGAGTTCAACAGCAAACGCCGCCAGACCCGTAAAGAAGTTTTCCTCTCTTGAATAGAGTAACTGCTTCCCTGGCCCTGGATGCTGGTCATCATTACGCCCATCTATCCCAAGGTCGGCAATGGCCGTCACCCCTAACCACTGATGCAAATCCAGCCATAAGAACCTTCTCTAAAAAGGCTGGGTGCAAAGTAAGTGGTCAAGTCAGTGTAATTACCCACGAAAGGCCTCTCGCAATTATGATAGGCATGGCCCCGTGGGCGCGGGCATCGGACAGACTCAGGAGCAGTAACATGAAGCATCAAACCCTCACCGTGGAAAATAGCCGCATTCGCGTCACCGTCAGCCGCGAGATAGCCGATAAATTCCTGCCAACCGGAGTTATCGGTCGCGATGAGTCCCCCGGTCAGGCGCAACGTGGTCGTCTGCTTTCTGCCGCGATGGGCAAATTAGCCAGCGCAACCGAATTACGCCTTCGGCTCACTAACGATATCGAGCGGGCTGATGTCATCGCGCTGGCCCATAAGCTCCTTGTCCGTGACTATCTGGAGGAACACAGTCACTACAACGTCAACGAGGTGATCATGCGCCTCGAAGAGGGTCACCTCATGCACAAATACATGGCCCAGGAGGTCACTCTCGCCAATGAGTACGCTCGCGGTGTCTTGAAGACTATTTCGCAAGACGACGCCCGCCTTTACGTAGCGCCAAAGGTAATGGCCGGGGTACTCTCCCCCCATGAACGCAGGCAACTGGAGACCCGCGTTGAACTCCTGCTAAACCGCATTGGCATCAATGCAACTGAGGCACTAGATAAAGCCCGTCACGCCTTGCAAGCGCAGGCCAACATCGCGCACCATTATCACATGTGTCGGGCCAATATGACGGGTTGGAAGATTGAGGTCATCGGGGAACTACCGGCTCAAGTGGGCCTATCTCGGTTGCTGCCAAAGGATGATTAATGGATCGCAATCCCAGACCCACCTACCAGCTCACCTCTATCCACCGAGTAGGGCGCCAGAATTTACGGTGCTGTACAGCATTGTTGCTCAAATTCTCTGCTGTACATCGCTCTTATTTATCGGGTGGATTACCCTACCTGGATGGAAAAACCTCAGTATAATCAATGCAACTACATATAATCCGCAGCCAATTATCCATACCCATCCATTCCACGTTTCGCGGGTTGCACTATACAAAAATGCAAAAACAAGTGGACCGATTACACCTGTCAGGTGGGTCAAACTGGTCAGCACCCCTTGTAATTGTCCCTGTGCTACCTGACCGACACGAACAGATATAATTCCCTGCAAGGCGGGAAGTGTGATGCCACCACAAGCTAGTAACAGCAAAACCGGCCAAACCATCCAGCTTTGTGTAATGACCGCCAATAAAAATAGGCCACAACCGTCAGCCAAAATGCCAACCGCTATAGCTTTCCGTTCTCCCAAATGTTTAGCGATAAAACCAGCAGCAAGTCCTTGAAACAGTGCGTGTGTCAGCCCGAACACAGCCAATGAAACACCGACCATTACGCCATCCCATGCGAAGCGCTCTTCTCCGAATAAAACCCATAATGTTGCGGGGATTTGGCCAATCAATTGAATGATGAAAAAGACAACTAACAATCCCGATAATGGGGAGATCATCTCGCGTATGGAGGATGTGGTTTCATTGATTGTTTCATTCTTTAACTCGTCACTAACCTGATTAGCATTATGGGTCTCATGTAAAATGAATAGGGAGACCAGAAATGCCAGCCCGTTAATAGCAGCAGCGAACATAAACGGTGCCTGTACCGAAAGTTGACCGGCAAAACCACCAATGACTGGTCCAGCAATCATACCGCCACCAAAACAGGCACCCATCATACCAAACCAATGTGTCCTGGATTCCTCAGGTGTGACATCGGCAATTGTTGAGGCTGCAACAGCTCCAGTCGCACCGGTAATACCAGCAATTAAGCGTCCCAAATACAACACCCACACTACGCTGGCTGTTGCCATTAATGCGTAGTCCAGTGTTGCACCTAAAAGTGAAAGTAACAATACAGGGCGACGACCTATGCGATCTGACCAGCGGCCGAGAAGAGGGGCAAAAATCACTTGCATCATTGCATACAGCGCCAATAAAACACCGTAGTTCTCTGCAACATTAGCCTTTCCAACAAACTCCCGTAATAACGCCGGCAAGACAGGCATAATTATGCCAATCCCCATAGCATCTAAAAAAATGATGACCAGTGCCATCATCACAGTGCGGTTCATAGTTAACGTTCTCTATCGATGATAGGGTTTGAAAAATAACTCTATCAGTGATAGATTGTCAACAGCAAAAGGAGATAGTGATGGCACGACTAAGCTTGGACGACGTAATTTCAATGGCGCTCACCCTGCTGGACAGCGAAGGGCTAGAGGGCTTGACTACGCGTAAGCTGGCGCAGTCCCTAAAAATTGAGCAACCGACTCTGTATTGGCACGTGCGCAACAAGCAGACTCTTATGAACATGCTTTCAGAGGCAATACTGGCGAAGCATCACACCCGTTCAGCACCGTTACCGACTGAGAGTTGGCAGCAGTTTCTCCAGGAAAATGCTCTGAGTTTCCGTAAAGCATTACTGGTCCATCGTGATGGAGCCCGATTGCATATAGGGACCTCTCCTACGCCCCCCCAGTTTGAACAAGCAGAGGCGCAACTACGCTGTCTATGCGATGCAGGGTTTTCGGTCGAGGAGGCTCTTTTCATTCTGCAATCTATCAGCCATTTTACGTTGGGTGCAGTATTAGAGGAGCAAGCAACAAACCAGATAGAAAATAATCATGTGATAGACGCTGCACCACCATTATTACAAGAGGCATTTAATATTCAGGCGAGAACCTCTGCTGAAATGGCCTTCCATTTCGGGCTGAAATCATTAATATTTGGATTTTCTGCACAGTTAGATGAAAAAAAGCATACACCCATTGAGGATGGTAATAAATGATGCTATCTATGTGTCAACTCTAATTTATAGTTATGGATAGTGTTTTCAAATATATACATGTATCGTCAGTATTTTATCTATTAAATATTAAACCACTTCTGGTTAATATCATGGGTGTCACCGTCCCTCGATAAAATGGCATTGAGTCTCCCACAACTAAGCCACCCATTCGGTTTAAGGTCTTAACGATGATATCTCTTGCATCCATATGGATTTCATCTACAGATTGTGCGAAAAGTTCGTGCAGTGAAAACCGAGCCAAGCTAGAACCTATTTGATACCCTCTGAAATTTTGCATTGTTGCAAATCGCCCCCAATGAGTTTCATCGCATTATTTCCAGGCTGCAACGGCACCAACAATTGTGGAGTTCATAATTGCACACCACCATTGTGGCGATTTTTCAGCTGGAATAGGGATCAATTCGTCAGGGATCCCCTGCTCTCCCTTGAACACGGGAATTTGCAAACGCAGTATGTCGTCCATATCTTCATGCGTTGCTTTCCTCAATACAAGATTCTGCATCGGGTCATCCTTATCGTTGAGCCGTAACAGCAGGTATTTTCATTAGTAGCTCAGCACAAAATGCACATAATTTGTTCAAATCAATAAGCCGCCTAGGAACACAGTATCTATTGGCCACCGCCTTCCGTTGGCGGCATCGCTTCTTGCGCTATGGCCGACTCAGGTATGCTTCTTTTCGATAAAACGCCTCTTTCATTTATACCTTTTAATTACATCATCACCAATTGACTTACCGCTCTAATTTTCCCATTCAACCGGTAGATTTTTTCTGATGCATTTTTATGCAAACAAGTAATTTTTTGCTTCTCTTGAGGTAGTTTTTCAAGTATCTCGCGGTAGGCTTGTAACTCATAACGAGTCAACAGAAGCTCTTCTTCCAGAGACCTCAACTCACTTGCTAGATCATAATTATCGCCTTTGATTGATGCTTGTAAACTGCCCAGAAGATCATCTGAAAAAATATAATGCCGATTATTTTTTGGCCCATTAGCTTTCACTGCATCCTGTTTTTTCAAGCTATATACATGGCGGTCAACCAAGCCTGATGCCTGATACACAGCCAAGTCATTGACCTCCATAGCCAATCGTATCAGCTCTTTCCTGCTTATTTTTAGACCAGTCATTTTGAGTAAAACTTGATAAAACTTGTTACTGATTTTGTAAACATTTTTATTCTGCATAAAATTTCCACAACCACAACACTTAGGATTGCTAAGTATACAGAGACAGGTGAAACTTAGACAATCTATACATATGAGAACTTTGTGATGAACAAACATTGTACAAAAACCCATTCCCAGAGAGACTCAAGCAGGCGCGTAAAAAAGCAGGTATATCCCAAAAGGAGCTTGGGGTAAGGGCCGGTATGGATGATAGTTCTGCTAGTGGTCGCATGAATCACTATGAGAGAGGTCGCCACGTTCCAGACATTGATACAATGCGAAAACTTGCCAATGTACTGGGAAAGCCGCTGAGTTATTTTTTTTGCGAAGATGATCTTAGTGCGGAATTGGTTTGTCTATTTGAGCAACTTGATGAGGATGAAAAGTTAGATCTTCTCTTTAAGCTACGTGAAAATAAACGGTGATACCGCTAAGTAAGATACCTGCTCATGTTGCGGATTGACCACCAGAAGTTTGCAACGCATTGATAGTGGTTTGTAGCTAGGAGAGGAGGTTAACTTTCATGGTTGTGCTCATGCCTTCACCACCGGGATCCCTTTGATACTGGTGGTATAGCGGGGGCTGAGTTGTTCGCGTTTCATCATCCATTCGCTGGTATCTCGGCCTCGGGATGCAAAGTAGACCTTTCCCAACCGCCCCTGGTTAATCCTATCGATCACCTGCATGAGTGCATCGCTACGGGGATCCTGCTGTTCGCTGCCGAATAGACCCCCTTGCTGCATGCCTTTCGGGGAGAAGTCCGCCAGCATGACGCCGCCCTTCATATAGCGAACATCATCCAACCAGATCCTGCTCAGCAGCGGCTCGATCTGGGCTAGCAACTCACGGGTGTCGGCTGTGGGTATCGGCAACAGCATGGAGATCTGGTTGGCATAATGTGTTTCCCGCTCCGCAAACGGGCTCGAACGAATGAATACTGTGACATGGCGGCAGCACATGCCCTCTGTCCTGAGTTTCTCAGCTGCCCGCTCCATGTAGCCAGCGAGAGCCTCCCGCATGGGGCCGAAGGCGGTGATGCGCTCCCCAAAGGATCGGCTGCAAATTATCTGTTGCTTGGCCTGTGCCAGTTGCTCCAGCTCGGCGCAGGGGATCCCGCACAGCTCCTGCACCGTGCGCTCGACAACGACCCCGTAACGGTGCCGAAGACTCTTAGCATCAGCCGCTACCAGATCAGCCACGGTGTTGATGCCCTGAGCTGACAGCTTGGTGGTGAGTTTGCGACCAATTCCCCAGACCTCGTCTACCGGGGTGATCGCCATCAGTTTGGCGCGGCGTGTTTCATCGCGCAGATCGACCACCCCTCCGGTGGCGGGCCATTTTTTTGCGGCATAGTTGGCGAGTTTGGCTAGGGTTTTAGTGGGGCCGATACCAACACCGACCGTCAGCCCTGTCCACTGCTGTACCCGCTCCCGGATCTGGCGTCCATATGCCACTAGGTCACCCGCCCAACTCTCACTCAGCTCAGCAAAAGCTTCGTCTGTTTACCGGGACGGGTGCGAACAGCTTTGCGAGAAGGTCACTCAGCAACTCGGTGCGTGGTTCTCTCTTTTGAGCTGGTAAGGCTCATGTGGTGAGGGTTCTGGTGAGGACAACCAAAAAGTGTAAGAATAAACAGGTATGAACACGCATTTTCATACCTTTTCTTACATATCTTTAAAAAGTGTCATTTTAAGGTGAGCAACCAGAAGTGTAAGAAAAGGTGTTATGCATTGAAATATATAGTAAAAAATTCATTGCCACTCACTCAGTCACTCACTCAGCAGCGATTTTTTACATGTATTACCCTTTTAGGACGGTTTTTTTCAAAACGTAAAGAAAATTGTAAAGTGAAATGCCTAGAGACCCCGATTATTCGGGGTTTTTTCATTTCTAAACATGTAAAGATTACTCATTCTGAAAGCTCGGAGTATACATTAGGAATAGGTGTCTAAAAGTGTAAAGGAATGATGCAGTGAAGCTCAGAACCGTCAACATGAAGCAGTACAATGAACGTAAGTATCTAATCGTTGATCAGAGAGGACTCCCCATCCCGAGGCTATGTGAGTTCACACTGACACACCTGTATGGTGCGGAAAAAACACTGGAGAATAATGCAAACCACCTAATCCATATCGAACGATGGGCAGCAATGGGCGCTGTTTCCCAAATCAACTATCAAGCAGCAACTACCCAGCCCCAAGTGACCGTTACACTCGGGGCTCTCTGACAGGCATGCCCAGAGTATTCAGCTTGTTTATGGCGCTGACATACGCCATTACCTCTCCCACTTGGCCGTTGTAGTTACGTAGACTGATTTTCCCCGCCAGCAACTGCTTGAACCGATACATTGCCGTCCCTGCCAGCGAGCGAC
>NZ_JRJY01000067.1:0-256 GCF_000801015.1 Aeromonas sp. ZOR0001
TCAGTTAAGGATCCATTGACCGATCCTTCTGATGTGTGAAAATCTGAAACCTGTTGATTGGTTTCGGATTTTTTATTCGCATCGCTCAAGCTCTCGACTTCTTACACGCCAGCAAGGCCGCTCAGTTTGAGTCACTCTCCGACCTCATTCCCAACGAGCTCATCACCACTCTGCTCGGTGAAGAGGGCGTTGCTACCCTGCGCCGTCGCCGTATGCCCATGGAGCGTCTGGTCTGGGCCATCATCGGCATGGCTAT
>NZ_JRJY01000012.1:0-522 GCF_000801015.1 Aeromonas sp. ZOR0001
ACGCCGACATTTGGGGGGTCTTCTCGTCCAGGTGAATCGACGATCCCAGGATGTTTTCCCGTCCGTACTTCTCGGCCAGCCAGTCCATCGAGCTCTGGTAGAAGTCCGCTTTCCGGCCGGAATCGGCATTGATCCACCACTCCGGAGACGCACTCAGGACGTACTCGATAGCGAGCACCGCATCCTTGCGCCGCGTCTCCGGCAGCTTCTCCCGCAGTTTGCCCATCGCCTCGTCTGTGGAACGGGCGGCCATGTGCATGTTGTGCCGGAGTCTCTCGGGGTCTGCATTGGGGGTGTCACGCTCCCGAAAGCAGTGCTTTAGGGAGGCTGCAACCGAGCCCATCCCCGATAGTTTCTTGCAGCGCATGATGGCAAAGGCGGCCATGTGTCTTCCCCTCTTGGTGGACTGTCGGAGAGGCCAGAGGGGGGCGACAGCATGGCGACCTCCGGAGGGCCTCTTGACAAGCAAGAGTACTCACTAGACTTTACTTCGTAAAGTCGCTCGCTCCGGCAGGGTGCCGG
>NZ_JRJY01000057.1:0-69160 GCF_000801015.1 Aeromonas sp. ZOR0001
AGACCACCGCCACTGTCTGCTGCTACGAAGACAGCCAGTTCAAGTTGGGCTCCATCGGCACGGCACTGAACGGCATCGAGGTGAAGCTGGGTGAGAACAACGAACTGCTGGTGCGCTCCCCCACAGTAATGCGCGGCTACTACAACAAGCCGGACGCGACCGCTGAGGTGATGACCGAGGATGGCTTCCTGCGTACTGGCGATGCCGGTGAGCTCGACAGCCAGGGCAATATCTACTTCACCGAACGCCTCAAGGAGCTGATGAAGACCTCCAACGGCAAGTACGTGGCCCCGCAACTGGTGGAAGGGACCATCGGCAAGGATCGCTTTATCGAGCAGATCGCCATCGTCGCCGATGCCCGCCACTTCGTCTCTGCGCTGATCGTCCCCTGCTTCGAGTCGCTTGAGGAGTACGCCCGCTCCATCAACCTGCAGTACCAGTGCAAGACCGAGCTGCTGCGCCACTCCCGGGTGATGGAGTTCTTCGAAGCACGCATCGCCGACTTGCAAAAAGAGCTGGCCAAGTTCGAGCAGGTGAAGAAGTTCACCCTGCTGCCGAGCGCCTTCTCCATGGAGCTGGGTGAACTGACCCCCACCATGAAGCTGCGCCGCAAGATCATCGAAGCCAAGTACCAGAGTGAAATCGAGGCGATGTATAACCACGTCTGATATCGCTCAGGTTCAGAGGAATAAAAAAGCCGCTCACTCGAGCGGCTTTTTGTTGGCACTTTGGTTGGTACGAACCCGCCTTCAGGCCGTGGTGGTAGTGGTACCGAAGTAGTCGGCCAGGAAGTCATCGAACGACAGGCTGTCGCTGCGCTCGCGCTCCCGCTGCTTGGCCAGCGAATCCTTCGCTTCACCGGCAAAGTAGGCCTCATCCCAGTACTGCAGCTCCCCTGCCAGCAGCTCCTCGCGATAGCGGGTCGCCAGCTTGTCGCCATAGCAGCCGTTGTCCTTGCCGCTCTCCAGCAACTCCCTGAGCATGCGGGCGGAGTAGGTTAGCTCGGGGTCGAGCAGCTTCTCGCGGTGCATCGCCAGCGTCTCGCGATAGCGGTTGCGGCCGCAGCAGCGATCCAGCAGATCGGCCACCTGAGCCAGCTCGTCGAACAGTTTGAGGCCGTACTCTTTGAGGCCAATGGCATTGCCCTGCTCATCTTCCAGCGTCAGGCCGGGACGACGCCCTTCCAGCACCACCTTGTTCTGGTTGCGGCGGTTGCGGGCAATCTCCTCGTCACTCAGCACCGGAGAGGGGCGCAGCAGGCACCAGACCAGGAACAGATCGAAGAAGCGGATCTGGTCGGCATCGATGCCGAGCGGGGTGAAGGGGTTGACGTCCACGGTGCGCAGCTCGATGTATTCGATGCCGCGCTGATCCAGCGCATCCGAGGGCTTCTCGCCGCTGCGCGGGGTGCGCTTGGGGCGGATTGGGGCGTAGAGCTCATTCTCCAGCTGCAACACGTTGTCGTTGAGCTGGCGATACTCCCCATCCACCTTGACCCCGATCTTGGCAAAGTCGGGATTGTGGGTGTTGATGGCGCGGCGCAGGCTGCTGACATAGGTCGGCAGATTGTCGTGGCTGATCTTGAGCCCAGCCTGGGCGCTGTTGGTGTAACCGAGATCAGAGAGACGCAGCGCGGTGGCGTAAGGCAGATAGAGGGTGCCCTTGCCGGTCTTCTCGAACGGCAGGTTGCTCTTGCGCCCTTTGAGGAAGGATTCGCAGATGGCCGGAGAGGCACCAAATAGATAGGGTACCAGCCAGCCGAAGCGGTAGACGTTGCGAATAAGCCCCATGTACTTGTCGGAGATAAAGCGCTGGCTGCAGCACCCTTCGCACACCAGATCCTGCCACTCGCTCCAGAAGCTGTCGGGCATGGAGAAGTTGAAGTGCACCCCGGCGATCACCTGCATCAGGCTGCCGTAGCGGTTCTTCAAGCCCTGACGGTAGAGAGTCTTCATCTTGCCGATGTTGGAGCTGCCGTACTGGGCCAGCCGGATGCTCTCTTCCCCGCCGACGAAGCAGGGCATGGAGAGCGGCCAAATCCGCTCGTCACCCAGATGCTGAATCACATGGTGATGGATGTCGCCGAGCTGCTCCATCAAGCTGTCGATGGAGTCGGTGGCCGGGGTGATGAACTCCAGCAGGCTCTCCGAGTAGTCGGTGGTGATATTGGGATGGGTCAGGGCCGAGCCCAGCGCCCGGGGATGGTCACTCTGGGCGAGTCGGCCATCCGGCGTGATGCGCAGGCATTCACGTTCGATCCCGCGCCGGATCCCCTTGAGCGCGGTGAGGCGCTCCGGTGATCCCAACGCATTCAGCAACTCGGTGAGCGACAAGCTTGTTGTAGTCATATTCACGGCTCATGTGAGGCCGCCCCATCCGGGGCGGCTCTTGATTTTTATAAAGCGTCAGTTACGGCAACTGCAGCGGATAGATGGGAAGATGAAGCTCCTTCAGGGGTTTTTCAAGCTTTTGCTTGTCTCCCACCACCACGATCTCCATGTCGGCCGGATTGAGCCAACGGGCGGCACTGGCCTTCAGCGCCTCGGGCGACACCGTTTTGATCAGGTTGTTCTGGGCCTGCACATAGTCCGGTTTCAGGTCATACATCACCATCTGCAGCAGGAAGCCCGCCTTCTGGCCCAAGGTCTCGTAAGAGAGGGCATCCTGCTGGGAGACAGCGCTGCGCATATAGGCCAGCTCCACCGGTGTCGGGCCGCTCTTGCGGTAGTTGTCCATCTCCTTGAGGAACTGGCGGATGGCATCCACAGTCGCATCGGCCCGCACATTGGCGCCGGTGGCGAAGGTGCCAACCTCGCGGTTGGCGGAGAAACCGGAGCTGGCGCCGTAGGTGTAACCCTTGTCTTCCCGCAGGTTGAGGTTGATGCGGCTGTTGAAGTTGCCACCCAGATTGAAGTTCATCAGCCCGGCGGTGAAGTAATCCCCCGTGGTATCGAACGGCATGGCGCGACGACCGATGCGGATCACCGACTGGGGTGCCCCCGGCTTGTCGACCAGATATATGCCCGGCTTGGCCTGCTCACCCTTGAGCTTGAGATCCCCCAGAGTCGGCGTTGCCCCCTTCCACTCGGTCAGGAAGCCAAGTTGCTCCTCGATCTGCTTCTGCTCCACATCACCGACCACCACCACTTTGGCGTTGGTGGGGTTGTAGTAGGCCTGATAGAAGTGCTTCACGTCCGCCAGGGTCAGCTTGGCCACATCGGCCGCAACCCCGTCGGTAGGTTGACCGAGGCGGTTTTGCTTGCCGTAGACCAGCTCGCGGAACGCCTGCCCGGCCAGCCACTCGGGCTGTTGCTGGGCCTGTTGCATCCCCTGCAGCAGCTGCGCCTTGACCCGCTCGAAGTCCGCCTCCCGCATGCCCGGACGCTCCAGCACTTCGCGCACCAGCGCCAGCGTCTGGGGCAGCTTGTCCGCCAGCGAGCTGACGGTGATCAGGTTGTTGTACTGGGCGCTGGAGACATCAATGCTTGAGCCCAGCTTTTGCAGCTCGTCGCTCAGCTGAGCCTCGGTCAGGCGCACCGTGCCCTGCCCCATCATGGCGGCGGTCAGATTGGCCAGCCCCAGTTGCCCTTTATCTTCGGCACGAATGCCGCCCGGCAGGGCGATCATGATGGAGACGGCCGGGATCTCGTCACTCTTGGTGCCAATGATCTCGATGTTCTTGTCGAGCTTGCCGTGCCAGATGGCGGGCACCTTGACGCTCACCGCCTCGCTCGCCTTGGGCTGCACGCTGCGATCGAAATTGTCTTTTACCGGTCGTTCGGCCAGCGCTTCGTCATGCTTGCTGTAATCCGGCAGCTCGCGCTTGGCAGGGGTAAAGTTCGGGGTGGCAACCTGCCACTCGGTCTTGCCCTTGGGCACCACGCTCAGCACCACCGCAGGCTTGCCGGCGATGAACTTGTCGTAGGCGGCCTTCACCTGCTCAGGTGTCACCTTGCCGATGGCATCCAGCGTCTTGAACACATAGTTGGGATCCTGGGCAAACACCTGACCCATGGCGAGCTGGCTCACCTTGCCGGAGACGCTATCCAGACCCCAGATGGCGGAGGCGCGGTACTTGGCGATCGCCTTCTCCAGATCTTCCGGCTTGAGGCCGCGCTGGGCGAACTCGCCGATCACCTTGTCCACCTCCCCCTTGAGGGTCTTGAGGCTGCCATCCTGCGACGGATTGGGATAGGCGTAGACGGTCAGGGTACAGGCCAGCTCTTCGCAGTAGTGGGACGCCCCCACATCGATCGCCTTGCCGGTTTTCACCAGCGACTGGTAGAGCATGGAGCTGGCGGAACCGCCGAGTACGTCGGCAAACATGTCGAGCGCAGGCTCCTGCGGGTCACCAAGGGATACGGTGGGGTAGCTGATATAGAGCAGCGGCAGGTGTACCTTGTCCTGCAGCGTCACGTAGCGGGTCTCGGGCAGGGTCACCGGCTTTGGCGTCGGCTCGGCCACGTCCGGGCCGCGCGGGATGGAGCCGAAGTACTTCTCGATCCATTCGAGGGCCTGCTTGCTGTCAAAGTCGCCGCCCAGAGTCAGGGTGGCGTTGTTGGGGCCATACCAGCGCAGGAAGAACTGCTTGAGGTCGTTCACATCGACCCGGTCGAGATCTTCCACGTAACCGATAGGCTGCCAGGAGTAGGGGTGAGTGCGCGGATAGAGCGCCTCCCCCACCTTCTCGCTCACCAGCCCGTACGGCTGGTTATCGACCCGCTGGGCCCGCTCGTTCTTGACGGTGGCGCGCTGGATCTCGAACTTCTTCTGGCTCACCGCATCGAGCAGGAAGCCCATCCGGTCCGCCTCCAGCCAGAGCACTTTTTCCAGCTGGTTGGCCGGCACTGTCTCGTAGTAGTTGGTGCGATCCTTGTTGGTGGTGCCGTTCATGTCGCCACCGGCCTCGTTGATGATCCGCATATGCTCCTGATCACCGACGTGTTTCGAGCCCTGGAACATCATGTGCTCGAAGAAATGGGCGAAACCGGACTTGCCGACCGTCTCGCGGGATGAGCCGACGTGATAGGTCACATCGAGGTGCACCAGCGGATCGGAGCGATCGGGGGCCAGGATCACGGTCAGGCCGTTGTCCAGCTTGTACATCTGGTAGGGGATGGCGAGCTTGCCCTCCTCCTTGCCCTGTTCGGCAATCAGGGTCGGTGCCGCCAGCACCGGCAGGGTGAAGCCCAGCAGAATCGTTAAAGGTATGACTTTGTTCACGGTAACCTCGTGAGTGACAAAAACAGGCTAGAAAATGTGACTGGCCAGCAGAAAAACCAGGGCATAACGGAACAATTTGCCGAGCCCGATCAGAATGAGAGAGCGCCAGAAGGAGAGGCGCAGCCAACCGGCCAACAGACAGAGACCATCACCGACCACCGGCGTCCAGGCAAGCAGCAGACACCAGTGACCATGTTGTTTGAGCCAGCCTAAGGCTTTTTGTTCCCCACGGCCTTGAAAATCTTCCGGTTTTTTCTTGAAGGTGGCGAGCCATCCAAGCCACCAGGTGGTCATGGAGCCGAGGGTATTGCCCAGCGTCGCCCACAGCAGCAGGCTCGCCATGCTCCACTCCCCCTTGGCCGCCATGGCCCCCAGCAGCACTTCGGAGCTGCCGGGCAGCAGGGTGGCGGAGGTAAAGGCGCTTAAAAAGAGCCACCCCAGCCCCATCTCCATCATCTCGCTCATTCGGGATAGCCGTCGGCCGCAGGCATGCGCAGCAGCAGCTTGCCGCGCACATGGCCCCCTTCGATGGCCTGATGGGCCAGCGCCCCCTCAGCCAGAGCGAACTCACCGGCGAGGGTGACCTTCACCTCCCCCTGACGCAGCAGCATCAACATCTGACCCAGCTGCTTCTGGTCAGGGTGAACCAGCATGCCGACCACCTCGATACCCGCCGCAGCCCCTGCATCCTTGATCTGCTGGGCGGTAATAGTGGGCACAGTCACCAGGCGGCCACCCGGCTTGACACAGGCCAGCGCCGCCTTGCCGCTCTCGCCGCCCACCAGATCCAGCACCAGATCGACCTGACCGGCCTCTGCCACCACCCGCGCGGGCCAGTTCGCATCGTGGTAATCCACCATCCAGCGCGCCCCCAGAGCATGCAGGAAGCCATGGTTGTCCGGGCTGGCGGTAGCCACTACCTCGGCGCCATAGGCGCTGGCAAACTGCACCGCCAGATGGCCGACCCCACCGGCACCGGCGAGGATCAAGACCCGCTGACCGCTCTGGAGGCCGCCGTGCTCAAGCAGCCCCTGCCAGGCGGTGAGACCGGCCAGCGGCAGCGCCGCCCCCTGCTGCAGGCTCACCCCGTCGAGCTTGACCAGCTCGCTCTCGCTTGCCACCACAGACTCCCCGTAGCCACCGGCGGTGAGGGGAAAACCGACCATGCCGCACACCCGATCCCCCTCGACCAGCGAGGTTACGCCGGGGCCCACTTTCTCTACCACGCCAGAGACGTCATAACCCGGCGTCCAGGGCAGCTTGTCCTTGTTCTGGGCCGCCGCCCAACCGAGACCTGCGCGGGTTTTGGCATCGATGGGGTTCACCCCCGCAAAGCAGATGCGCACCCGCACTTCGCCATCGGCTGGCACCTTATCGAGGGAAGGGTTGAGCTTGAGTACCGAGGGGTCACCGAATGCGGTAATCTGTAGTTGCGTCATTGCACAATCCATCCTGTTGATTGATCAAGGGTCAACAGAATAACAGCGAGGACACCATGGCTCGAATGTTTCTTATTCCTCTGTTGCTGGCACTGGGGTGGTGGGCGTTTCTGCTCTACTTCCGCATCCCGCTCAAACAGGGGGCCAAGGGGTTTTACTGGATCATCGGCATCGGTGGCGGACTGGCCGCCTTCCTCAGCCTGATGATGGTGCTGACTCACTGAGTGCCGTGCCACAGCCACTCGATAACGAAAAAGGCCACCGCGTTCCGGTGGCCTTCTCACTATCCGGGTTGCTGCTCCAGCGCCGGATTGAGGTAGTAGTGGCGATTGCTCCCCTGCCCCAACACCCCTTGCGACAGCAGATGGTGGAACACCCGATCCACCTCCTCCAGCGAGAGTGACAGCGCCTGTGCCACCGAGCGCTTGCTGCACTTGAGCTCACCGCTCACCAGCGCACCGCGCACCTGCGCCAGCACTTCGGGGGCGGGCTCGGGGGGCATGATGGGCTCGGGCTGCGCCGCCATCGCCAACGCCTCCTGCGCCTCTCTGCGAGCTTGCTCCTGCTGCCAGCGCCACATCCGGCGAAAGCGGTTCTCCTCGCCGATCAGGCTGACGAAGAAGGCGCCGAACACGTCGAGCAGCACCGAGAGGAAGCAGACCAGCAGGAACTGCACCTGACTGATGCTCATCCCCACCCCGTCCGCCAGACTGCTCATCAGCCCCAACATGGAGGATTGTTCGTTGACCGGCTTGGCATCGCGCTGCTGACGCAGCTCATCCTGCTGCAAACGCAGCTTGGTGTTGGCGTGCTGCAACGAGGAGACGCCGCTAGAGATACGCTCCAGCTCGATGTATTTGCGGGCCGCCTCCTCGTTGAGCTGGATCTGCCGCTCGATGCTGGCGATCTGCTCGTCGAAACGGGCCAGCTCCCGCTCGTGGCGCGCCTGCTGGCTCAGTACCGTATTGGTGGCGCTGTTGATGCCACCAATACTGCCGCCGATGGAGATGGCCGCCAGCACGCTGTAGAACAACAGCGACCAGAAAGCGCCACTCAAATCCCGCCGCGCCTTGCGCTCGCCGTACTCGTACCAGACGTAAAACTTGCCCAGCTCGAAGATGATGGCCAAGCCGCCGAACAGCCACTTCATCAGCGGGTTGTCATCGATGGAGAGGAACAGCAGCAGGGAGAAGATAATGGAGGCCAGAATAGCCAACCCGGTGAAACTGTATACCGTCGTCAGAGCAAACCACCCCTTGGGGTAGCGCAATGTGGAGGAGTCCTGTGTGGTCATGATGAAGGGGTGTGCTGTGCAGGAAAAGTTGGCTGCCGATTATAGTCGCCAGACTCGCCCAGAGAAGGGCAAATGACTGAATTCCTTCAGATTGGCAACCAGCTGTCCAGAGTGCGACCAAAACGGACAAATCGGCAGCAGAAAAGCGATACAATCCCTCCCTGACTTGATCATGTAGTGAGATGGGGAACAGTTCCGCCCGGGTTCAGCTCCGGTCTGTACACTCATCCACCGTTGCAATTATCCGAGGCCATCATGAACAGTAAGACCACTTTGCTACTCTCCCTTCTTCTGGTTACCGGCAGCGCCGCAGCGACCCAGCAATATCAAGAGAGCAGTGGCTCCGAATTCTCCGTAGATGAGCTTAAATTCAACCTGGACTGGGATGACAAGCAGTTCGGCTGGACCCAGAACGACTGCCTCGACTTGGGGGTCGGCGAAACCGCCCCGGCCGACTGCAGGGCGGTCAAATTCAATCTGGAAGATGAAGAGAACCGCAACCAGCCACCGCAAACCAACCAGATCCCTGCCAACTCGCAGAGTAGCCAATAACGACAGGAGTCCCCTTGCGATGACCCAAGCCAAATACAACCCCGTTATCCGGCGCGGTGCCCTGTGGCTCTCCCTGCTGATGGTGCATGGCATCGCGGTTGCGGCGCCGCCAAGCAAAAATGGCGATGGCATCAAGATCTCCGGTGATGACATCAAGATCAATCTCGACTGGGATGACAAAGAGTACGACTGGTGGCAGGACAACTGTCTGGATCTTGGCATTGGCGACAGCCGGATCAAACTCAACTGCGACAAGATGGATGGCAAGTACCGGGATCACTACAACCGCAGCATCCACAGTGGCAATAACCCCGGGCAAGGTCACGACAAACAGAAAGATAAAAACAAAGGCAACGGCAAGAAGAACTGAACGCACTCTCCTGATGCAGCAGGGGCCTGGCGCCCCTGTGCTGATTTTTTTACCAATAATTCTCCGCACTGATATTGCCCGGCGCACGCCGCAGATTCTTGGCCAACCCCAGCGCCAGCAAGGTCTGCTGGGTCTCTTTCACCATCTCCGGATTGCCGCAGATCAGCACCTGACTCAGCTCGGGTGAGAACTCCAACCCCACCCGCGCCTGTAGCTGACCATTGGCAATCGCCGCCGGGATCCGCCCTGCCATTGCATCGGGCCAGGGCTCACGGCTGACAAAGGGGACATAGCGGAAACGTGCGCCATATTGCTCGGTAAAGCTGGCGATCAAATCCTGATAGCTCAGCTCTTCGCCTTTGCGCACCCCGTGCACCAGCACCAGATTCTCGAAACGGTTGAAGGCTTCCCCATCGGCCAGCATGGAGAGAAAGGGGCCGATGGCAGTGCCGGTCGAGAGCAGCCAGAGATCGCGCCCGGCGGGCACCTCATCCAGCGTCAGAAAGCCGGTGGCCTGGGATTGCACCAGCAGGGTATCGCCCGCTTGCAGCGAGCCGAGCGAGGGAGTCAGCTCACCGCTCGGGATCTCGACCAGATAGAACTCGTGATATGGCGCAGAGGGGGGATTGACGAAGGAGTAGGCGCGCTGAATGCGGCGATCGCCCTGCTCGAGGGCCAGCTTGGTGAATTGGCCTGCCTTGTAGGGAGCCAGCTCGGCCGCTACCCGCAGGGAGAACAGAGTGGGTGTCCATTCGATGCGTTCGATGACGCGGCCTTCTACCCAAGCCATAGGGATCTCCTCCAGTGGAACAGACCTTCACTCTACCCCCGGGCCGGAAAATAAAAAACCCGCGCAAGTGCGCGGGTTTTCTCTGCAAAAGCGAATCGCTATTACAGGGCAACAACCTGGATCTGTACGGTTGCTTTAACGTCAGCGTGCAGCTGAACAGCAACTTCGTAGTCACCGGTGTTACGCAGAACGTTGCCCATGCGGACTTCGCTCTTGGCAACGGCTACGCCGGCAGCAGTGATGGCTTCAGCCACGTCACGGGTACCGATGGAACCGAACAGCTTGCCTTCGTCGCCAGACTTGGAAGCGATAACCACGGTAGCCAGTTCGGCCAGCTTGGCAGCACGCTCTTCAGCAGCAGCTTTGTTGGCAGCCAGTTTGGCTTCCAGCTCAGCGCGACGAGCACCGAAAGCTTCGATGTTGGCCTTGGTGGCCATAACAGCTTTGCCTTGCGGGATCAGGTAGTTACGGGCATAACCAGATTTCACGGAAACTTGGTCACCCAGACCGCCCAGTTTGGCGATTTTGTCGAGCAGGATAACTTGCATTACCTTTCCTCTATAAATTTCGTTGAGTTAGGCTTAAGTGCCGGGCCGATTCTTACTTGTTGTGCAGATCGGTGTACGGCAGCAGAGCCAGGTAACGAGCACGCTTGATGGCGCGTGCCAGCTGACGCTGATACTTGGCGCGGGTACCGGTGATACGGCTCGGTACGATCTTGCCAGATTCAGTGATGTAGTTTTTCAGAGTAACGATATCTTTGTAGTCGATCTCGGTAACGTTCTCGGCGGTGAAGCGGCAGAACTTACGACGACGGAAATAACGTGCCATGGCCTTTATCCTCTAGTCAGTGATCCAGAATTACTCTTCGGAAGCAGCTTCAGTAGCTTCTTCGCGGCGCTCGTCGTCACGACGGGTGAAGCGCTCTTCTTTGGCCTTGGCCATCGGAGAAACTTCAGTCACGGCGTGCTTGGTGCGCATGATCATGTTGCGGATAACGGCATCGTTGAAGCGGAAGTTGGTTTCCAGCTCATCGATAACGGCTTGCTCTGCTTCTACGTTCATCAGAACGTAGTGGGCTTTGTGCAGTTTGTCGATCGGGTAAGCCAGCTGACGACGGCCCCAATCTTCCAGGCGATGAATGGTACCACCGGAGGTGGTGATGGCGCCGGTGTAACGCTCGATCATGCCGGGAACTTGCTCGCTCTGGTCCGGATGAACCATGAAGACGATTTCGTAATGACGCATTTTAGCTCCTTACGGATTAATTCAGCCTCCGCCCAGGTGCAGCCAGACCTCGGAGGCAAGGAACATAAAGGTGTTTAGTCGCTGCTTTTCTAGGGCGGCGTATTGTACGAAATCACATCCCTCACTGCAACTGACTGCCTTAAATGTTTTTCCCGATGGAAATCATCAGAAACAACAATTGATAATGATTATCACTTAGATCTATTCTCTCTCCATATCCTTATGGAGGGTGATGCCATGCAACCCGCACTGACGACTACGATTCCAGCCCGCAAATTCAAACTGACCCTGCTCGGGCCTGCCTTTATCGCCGCCAT
The DNA here is from genome assembly GCF_000801015.1 of Aeromonas sp. ZOR0001. Taxonomy (NCBI): domain Bacteria; kingdom Pseudomonadati; phylum Pseudomonadota; class Gammaproteobacteria; order Aeromonadales; family Aeromonadaceae; genus Aeromonas; species Aeromonas sp. ZOR0001. The sequence goes on from NZ_JRJY01000057.1 coordinate 11,234, forward strand.
CGGCTATATCGACCCGGGCAACTTCGCCACCAATATTCAGGCGGGCTCTACCTTTGGCTACCAGTTGCTCTGGGTGGTGGTATGGGCCAACCTGATGGCCATGCTGGTGCAAACCCTCTCGGCCAAACTCGGTATCGTCACCGGCAAGAATCTGGCGGAGCACATCCGCGACCGACTGCCAAAACCGGCGGTCTGGGCCTACTGGGTACAGGCAGAGATCATCGCCATGGCCACCGATCTCGCCGAATTTATCGGCGCCGCAGTCGGCTTCAAGCTGCTGCTTGGCGTTACCTTGCTTGAAGGGGCCTGCATCACCGCCGTGGTGACCTGGGGGATCCTGATGTTGCAATCCCGTGGTCAGAAACCGCTGGAGTTTGTGGTCGGTGGCCTATTGCTGTTCGTCGCGGCGGCCTACATCGTCGAGCTGATCTTCTCCCGCCCCCATCTGCCCAGCCTGCTGGAGGGCGCCCTCTTCCCCGGTCTGCCCAACAGCGATGCCGTCTATCTGGCCGCCGGTGTGCTCGGTGCTACCGTGATGCCCCACGTTATCTATCTGCACTCGGCACTGACCCAGCACACGCAGGATCAGGGCTCGGTCAGCCAGCGGCTGCACACCACCCGGGTCGATGTGGCGATTGCCATGACCATCGCCGGTTTCGTCAATCTGGCGATGATGGCGATGGCGGCCGCCGCGTTCCACAGCTCGGGCCACCAGCAGGTAGCGGAGCTGGAATCCGCCTACCAGACCCTCACTCCGCTGCTGGGTAAGGCTGCCGCCACCCTGTTTGGCCTCTCGCTGGTCGCATCCGGCATCAGCTCTACCGTGGTGGGCACCCTGGCCGGGCAAGTGGTGATGCAGGGCTTTGTCCGCTTTACCATCCCGCTCTGGCTGCGTCGCGCCATCACCATGGCTCCCGCCTTCGTGGTAATCGCCATGGGACTCAACACCACCGAAATTCTGGTGTTGAGTCAGGTGATCCTGAGCTTTGGCATCGCGCTGGCCCTGATCCCGCTGTTGATGCTGACCGGCGATCGGGCGCTGATGGGGCAACATCGCAACTATCCGGTCACACAAGCCGTCGGCCGCCTTATCGTTGCGCTGGTGATCGGGCTCAATGCCTATCTGCTGGTCGCCATGATCTAGCGAACCGTAAAACCGAGAAGAGAGGCTCATTAACTCTGGTTAATGAGCCTCTTCGCACTTTGGCGTATGCTGCCGCTTTCTCTTCTCATTTATCGTTGCGGGAGCCTTGCCATGGAACATACCCGAGCCAGCTTCGTACTGGGCCATCATCAAGAGCAGGCCAGCGTGGTCTGCTGCCAGCGCGGTGACACCACGCTGCTGGTCACCGACCTCACCCCCTTTCATCCCCAGAGCCACCTCTGGCCCGATCAGCCGGGGGATGTAGGCCATGTTCGCTGGGAAGGGGGCGAAGCCACCATTGGCCCTTGCCGAATGGGGGCCATCAGCCCGGATGGCGAGCTGTTCGTCGATACTGCCATTCCGGTCAAGCGGGGCGCAGAGGGGTGGTGTTTCGTGGTGGTCCACCCGCTGACCGGAGACCACGCGCTAGCCGTTGGCAGCCAGGTCGAATTGCAAGTGGATAGCGCTGCCCGCCACGCCCTGAGTCTGGGCCATAGCGGCTGTCATCTGGCGGCACTAGCCCTCAACCGGGTACTCATCCCCTACTGGCGCAAGGAGGTAAGCGAGCGTGATGCACTGGGCCAGCCCGACTTCGACCGCCTGGCTATTCAAAGCTCTCGGGTCGAGCCTTGTGGATCGCGGGAGCAGTACCGCATCGGCAAGAGCCTGCGCAAGAAGGGGGTCAACAGCGAGGCGCTGCTGGCAGATCTGGCGCTGATTGAAGAGAAGGTCAACCAGCAACTGGCCGACTGGATCGCAGCCGGAGGCGAAATCCGCCGCAGCCGCGCTGGCGAGGCGATCATCGATTCCCGTTACTGGCACTGCATGCTGGAAGGCCAGGAGGTCACCATCCCCTGTGGCGGCACCCATGTTGCCTCGCTCGCCGAGTTGGGAGAGGTCAAGGTAGAGCTCACCCAAGTGGAAGAGGGCTTTGCCATGCTGACCCGGGTCACGCCAACCGGCGCCTGAGTCGCAGACTTGACCACTCAGGGCTAACGCCCAAATTGGCAATAGAGAAGTATCGCAAATGAGGGGGCATCATCATGCCTCTCAACGCCAGTCATGACGGGCCGATGCTTCTCTTTTAACCACTCCCTGATTAGAATGCGCCTCCCACAGGAGGCACATCACCCATGAGTAGTACCCAACTTCGCACCACCCCTGATCGACTTCGTTATCTGGTTCTCTACGAAGGCATCGGACTGGCACTGGTCGCACCGCTGATCAGCCAGCTGTTCGGTCAGGGCGTCGCCGAGGTCGGTTCGCTGGCCATCTTCTTCTCCATCGTCGCCACCGCATGGACCTATGGCTGGAACCTGTTGTTCGACAAGGGGTTGCTCAAACTTTGCGGGCGCACCAACAAGCGACCACTGGACCGCTTCCTGCACGCGTTTGGCTATGAAGCGAGCTTTATGATGCTCTCCCTCCCCTGCGTCATGTTCTGGCTCGATTTGGGAGTGTGGGACGCCCTGATGCTGGATCTCGGTTTCGTTGCCTTCTACCTCGTCTACATCATGGTCTTTACCTGGGCCTATGAGCGGATCTGGCCGCTGCCATCCAACCAGCAAACGGCATAAGGCCTCAGCCGCCACGAGGCTGACAGAAGGAAAAGTCAGGAAGGACTAATAGGAAGGATGGGAGAATCCCATAAAAACAATGCCAGTCAGCAAGCTGACTGGCATTGGACAAAACAGACTTTCGGACTTACTTGACGGCGTCTTTCAGAGCCTTGCCAGCCACGAATGAAGGCACGTTGGCAGCAGCAATCTGGATCTCTTTACCAGTTTGCGGGTTACGACCTGTGCGGCCTGCGCGGTGGGTGACCTTGAAGGTGCCAAAACCGACCAGTTGCACAGCATCGCCTTCTTTCAAGCTCTGGGTAATACCATTGATGATCTCTTCCAGAGCCACTTTGGCCTGAGCTTTGCTCAGATCTGCTTTGGCGGCAATCGCATCGACAAGTTGAGCTTTGTTCATAACATTTCCTTTATGATCGGGCATTTAGCGCTGGGTCACTCTATGCAAAAAAAAACTCACAGGCAAAGCCTTTATCGAGCCGAACGCGTCAAACGCTGGGGTTTTCATCAAGATCTGCGGAAATAGTCACATTCCACACGCGAAAAACCGTGAGTAGGCCTGAAACCTGCTAGCACGCAGACACAATCCACTGACTATTTCTTCGCCACTTAACATTATCCCCCCATGGCTATTGACGCTTGCCCAGATTTTCCCTAGTTATAGGTTGTGTCACTGCTCAAACGGCTCGGAATACCGAACAATCGGCCAGCCTTTGCCCCACGGAGGGATAGGGATTATGTTGACGAAACTGGAACAGACCAAGCAGGCGCTGGCAGGCAAGCATAAAGCTATCGACGACTGGCTGGATGCAAGGCAAGCGTTGCTGGTTGGATACATGCAGCTGGCAGGCCTTACTCCGGCGCGGACCAAGCAACGCAGCCTGCCCAAAACAGAAGAGCTGCATCAGTTTTGCGACCGCCTGGTCGACTATGTCAGCGCGGGCCATTTCGAGATCTACCACCACGTCGTCACCGCCTTCGAGCAAGCCAGCGGCGAAACACTGGAGCTGGCCAAGCGCATCTATCCCCATATTCGTAACAGCACTGAATTCGCCCTCGAATTCAACGACAAATACAGTGATGCCGACGAGGCCCAATTGCTACTACTGGATGATGATCTCAATGAGTTGGGTCCGGTTCTGGAAGAGCGGTTCAAACAGGAAGATCGCCTGGTCAAGGCGCTTCATGTAGTGGAATCCTTGAGTACCCAGCAAGCCTGAATGCCATTTTCGGAGCAAGTTCAAGATACTGGCAACCAAGGTGGATTACACTCAGAGCAATGACCCTAGCGTCCACACTTATTGCATACAGGAGATGAGCATGTCTGAGCGCCGCCGTTTTGCACGGATCCTCTACTTGACCATGGCAGAACTCACCCAGGGGGAACAGAAGTGGCAGACCCAGCTTGTCGACGTCTCCTTGCAGGGAGCCCTGCTGATCCGCCCCGACGACTGGGAGAGCCGTGACAACAAGGAGTACCAGCTCAGCTTTATCCTGAGCGGTAGCGATATCGAGATCAAAATGCAGGTCGAGCTGACCCACGAAGCCAGCAAGAAATTGGGTTTCTACTGCCACCACATCGATATCGACAGTGCCACCCACCTCAAGCGGATGATCGAGCTTAACGTCGGTGACGAAGAGCTGCTCCACCGCGAGCTGGAACAACTGCTGAGCGAGCATCTGGAACACAGCCAGCCCTGATGGCAGATTCCTGCCCGTAAAAAAGAGCGCCGAGGCGCTCTTTTTTCGTTGTACTGTTGTATCGATTGCAATGCTGAGAGATTACAGCGCCTCGAGTGCCTCAGACAGCTTCTTGACCGGCACTACTTCCATCCCTTCGATGGGATGCTTGGGGGCATTGGCGTGCGGCACAATAGCACGGCGGAAACCGTGCTTGGCCGCCTCCTGCAACCGCTCCTGGCCGGATGGCACCGGGCGAATTTCACCGGAAAGACCCACTTCGCCGAACACCACCAGATCCTTGGGCAGCGCCTGATCCCGGAAGCTGGAGACCATCGCCAGCAGCAGCGCCAGGTCCGCACTGGTCTCCTCGACCTTGACCCCGCCGACCACGTTGATGAAGACATCCTGATCCGCCATCTGCAACCCGCCGTGACGGTGCAGCACCGCCAGCAACATGGCGAGTCGGTTGTGATCCATCCCCACTGCCACCCGCCGCGGGTTGGAGAGCTGGGAGTAATCCACCAGCGCCTGCAACTCCACCAGCAGCGGCCGGGTGCCCTCCCAGATCACCATGACGATGGAACCGGGCGCCTGCTCCTGCCCCCGGCTGAGGAAGATAGCGGAGGGGTTGCTCACCTCGCGCATCCCCTGTTCGGTCATGGCAAAGACCCCCAGCTCGTTGACCGCACCGAAGCGGTTCTTGTGGGAGCGCAGGGTACGAAAACGGGAGTCATGGCCACCATCGAGCAGCACAGAGCAGTCGATGCAGTGCTCCAGCACCTTGGGGCCCGCCAGACTGCCATCCTTGGTCACATGACCCACCATGAAGATGGCCACATGATTCTGCTTGGCATAGCGGGTCAGCAACGCAGCCGCTTCGCGCACCTGAGAGACTGAACCGGGGGACGATTGCACATCCGCCACATGCATCACCTGAATGGAGTCAATCACCATGATCTGCGGCTGCTCCTGCTGGGCAATAAGGCAGATCTGCTCGACGCTGGTCTCGGAGAGCATCCGCAGCTTGTCGGTGGGCAGCCCAAGGCGGTTGGCCCGCATCGCCACCTGCTGCAGCGACTCCTCACCAGTGACATAGAGGGTTTTCATCCGTTCAGCGAGACCACACATGGTCTGCAGCAGCAGGGTCGACTTGCCCGCCCCCGGGTTGCCGCCAATCAGAATGGCCGAGCCGGGCACCACACCGCCACCAAGTACCCGATCCAACTCCTTGAAACCTGAGGTAAAACGGGGAATTTCGGTGGTGGCGATCTCTGCCAGTGTCTGTACCTGACTGCCGACCGCACCGGCATAACCGGTGTAACGGGCACTCTTGCCTGCGGGACTCACCGAACCGAGGCGCACCTCGGTAATGGTATTCCACTCCTTGCACTCGCTGCATTGACCTTGCCAGCGTGTGAAGTCGGCACCACATTCGGAACAAACATAAGCAGTTTTATTTTTGGCCATTGATAACTCGGGGACAGGATGAATTCCTGCTTGATATACTTGTTTGCGACCGACAGATCAAACCCAGAATCGGAAAAGTGACTTTCCGTGGCAGGAACAAATGGATTCAGAACACCAGCAACATCTGATTGAACAACTCGTCCCCTTGCTGCGGGAGAAAGATTTCGAGGAGATCTTCAACCGCATGACTCAGGAGGAAAACAGCAACAGCCGTTTTCTGATCAAGATGGAGCTCAAGCGCAAGTGCTCCCCCTGCCGCAGGGTCATCGACATGCGCGATGAGCTGGAGGATGAGTGCCTGGTGCATGAGTTCGACGGCATCACTCACTTCATGCCCGCCGATGCGATTGCCCTGTTCCAGTCCCAGTGCTATCTCTACCGCGATATTTATACCCTCGGTGTCTACGAGGCGCTGCAACAGTGGCAAAAACAGCACCACAACGCCCGCGTGGATGGTCAGCTGTCGCCGCCGGCCAGCCCCTTCCGGCAATATGATGTCAACACTATTGCCTTTGCCAGCTACTACGGCCGCCGTCAGGAGCGGATGCACTTCAGCTCGCCGGTGCTGATCAAGTTTCAGGACGGGGAAAAGTTGTTCGCCAAGAGTTCCGATCTCTCGCTGGGTGGCATGCGGGTCTCGGTACCCTATCTGCCTAACTATCACACCGGCGCCCAGGTGGAGGTCTTCTTTACCGGACTGGAGCGGGACACCCCCAATCCGGTGCTGCATCAGTCGGTCGGCTATCAGATCCTCGGCGAAGAGAGCAAAGAGGGGAAATACTGGCTGCGACTGGTGCGCTCCGGCGAACAGCCAGCCTTTGATGCCTTCCTCAGCGACTTTATCGACGCCAACAAGATCCGCTATCGGGTCAGCGTCGACTATCTGCTCTCCGCCGCCATCATCAAGGGGTATGAGCAGTTCTACCTGCCGCGGATGACCGGCATGCCGCTCTTCTTCGGCACCGGCGACAGCCCCAATCTCGAGATTGCCCTGCGTACGGAAAACAACCAGCACCTGCTGGAGTATTGGCGCGATGAGAAAAACCGCGATGCCCTCGCGGGGCTTTTCAGCGCAGAGCGGATGAAACGGCTCTGCCCGGCCCCCGGCACCACCACCGAGACCATCATCTACTGCTTTACCCACACGGTGCGCAGCCACATCTACTTCTTCTCCGCCACCGCCGAGGAGCTGCGCCAGAGTGGCCTCACCGCCCTCTTCTTCCAGGTGGGCTCACGCCGCCCCAGCTGGCGTGTCTACAAATTCACGCTGGAGGCATGCGATCTGGTCGAGGCGGATGTGGGACAACTGCAGGGGCAGGACAACCCGCAGTTACAAGACATCCTGCTGCTCGAGCGGCTCAAGCAGATCGGCTATTGCGGCCTGCTGCAGGAGATCGGTCTGGAGTCCCAGCGGGAAGAGTTCCACCAGGAAGGAGTCAGCAACAACGCCAACGAGCTGCAACGCTTTGGTCACGAACAGGGGGTTGCCCCGTTCGAGATCGAGACCCTGCACTATGTTCAGCTGCGCAAGGAGTCGCGCTACATCCACAAGACCGCGGTCGCCATCCATCACAACGGCAAATCCTGGATCGGCTGGACCCGCGATATCTCGACACACGGCCTGCAAATCGAGCTGGAAGATGCTTTTATCGGCGAGAAGAACGATGTGGTGACCATCGCCCTGCCCCGCTTGCAGGAGCTCTCCAAGAGCATGGATCTGCAGCGCCTCTCCTATCGGCTGGTCAGCCTCAACATGACCCGCACCGTGCTGCACCTCTGCATCGAAGGGGATTCGGATCGCCATACCGGCCGCCAGTTCTTCAGCCTGCTGATCGAGAGCAACCAGAACAAGCTCAAGGCGGCGCAGGAGCAGCGTCGCTATCGCGGGCTGGCGCGGGCCCTGCGAAACATCTATACCCATCACCTGTTCAACTCGCCGGTATATATCAACAAGCTCAAAGGAGCCCCCAAACCGGCCTCCATCGGCAAATCCCTGCAACCGCGCAGTCTGCAGCGGCTGCTGCAAGCCTGTGCCGAGCTGCCGGAGCAGGAGAACCTCTATCCGCTGTTTCAGGGGGAGCTGCTCAAGGAGCTGCTGATGAACCCGCTGCGAGCCATCGAGCGGGAGGACAAACCGAGAGAGGACGAGGTCTATATCGCCAGCATCCAGACCAAGGCCGGCCTGCCCATCTTCAGCAGCCGGCTGGCCAGCAGCTTTGCCAACGTCAAAGAGAAGCGTCAGTTCATCGAGCTGGCGCAGCAACAGGGAGAGTTCTACTCGGTGCTGGTCGGCATCTCCCGTACCGGACGGCCCGACACCAACTTCATCGCCAACGAGCTGGACTACATCGCCAAGTTCGCCATCCACAAGGCGCGCAAGCTGGAAGAGGAGCTATGGAGCGTGGTGGGGGTGGGCGAACTGACCGATACCACCCAGGCCACCCTGTTCCGCTTTGGCATCACGCGGCCGCTGAACTGAAGATCCGGAAACAGACAAAAATGAAACAGGGCGCTCGAGGCGCCCTGTTTTTTGTCATGCCGCCTGCGGGTTGAGCAGCCAGTCGAGGATCTGGGGAAAGTGATCCTCCTGGGCCTGCTGGGCGGTCAGCATATTGATGTGGTCATAATCGAGGAGGTTGCCGTTGTCCCGCCCCAATCGGGTGTGACGTGTGGCCGAACCCATCTCGTCGCTGAAGCGGCGCACATCGGTCGGGTGACCCAGCACCTTGTCCGCTTTGGCCGAGATCATCCAGAGCGGTGGCCAGTTGACCCGTGCCGCCGCCTCGTCATAGGCAAAACCGTCGTGAGGATCCTGCCAGGGGCCGCACTTGACCCAGGGGATGGTCTCCTGCAGATAGCGCAGCGGCTCGTCGTCTGCACCGATCTTCAGAGTACGAGCCGCCAGAAAACCACGGCGGCGGGCCAGCCAGGGGGCCAGCCGATTCCAGATCAGATCCACCTTCAGCCAGCGCTCGGGATTGTGTACCGACACGCCGCGCTTGGTGCCAAAAAACAGCAGACTGGCAACCTGTTCCGCCAGCTCGGGGAAGCGCACCAGAGTCGAGGCCATGATGACACCACCCCAGGAGTGGGCCACCCAGTGCACCTTGAAACCATGATGGCGCTCGGCAATCCAGCGCTGCAGGGCGGGCAGATCCTCGGTGATCAGCTCATGCTGACCGTGCTCTGCCTGCTCGGCGATGGCAGGAGTGCTGAGCCCTCGCCCCCGCAAATCAGCCACATAGACCTGATAGCCGTGGCGGGCCAGAAAGCAGGCAAGCCCCTTGCCCGATTCGGTATAGAAGATCCGCCCGTTCTCGATGGCGCCATGCACCATCAGGATCGGCTCGCCATGCACGGCGACCCGGGGTTTGATGTGGCGAACATGCAATTGATGGCCACCACAGGGGATAAACAGAGACTGCTGCAACAATTCCATTTTTATTGGTTTCCTCCTTGAAACACTGTCAGCGCTTGTCCCAACGTTGCTCGCTGCAGGCCCGCGCCGCCAGCAGGCAGATCACCCCCTCCAAATCGTGATGATTGAGGGTGGCCGCCGCCTGCGCCCGCACCAGCGGCTTGGCGTGAATGGCGATGCCAAGGCCAGCGACCCCCATCATCTTGAGATCGTTGGCACCATCGCCGATGGCCACGGTCTGGGCGGCAGCAATGCCGTACTCCTGAGCAAGCTGCTGCAACACCTCGGCCTTGACGCTGGCATCAACGATGCGCCCGCTCACCTTGCCGCTCAGTTGCTCCCCTTCCACCGCCAGCTCGTTGGCGAAGATGGCATCGAGCCCCAGCTCGCGCTGCAACTGGCCAGCAAAACGGGTAAAACCGCCGGAGGCGATGGCCACCTTCCAACCCGCCCCTTTGAGGGTATCGACCATCAGCTGCAAGCCCGGCATCCAAGGCATCCATGCCGCCACCTCGTCGAGAATAGTGACCGGCGCCCCAGCCAACAGGGCAACCCGATTGCGCAGGCTGTCGGAAAACTCCAGCTTGCCCTGCATGGCTGCGGCCGTTACTGCCGCCACCTGCTCGCCGACCCCGGCAAGCCGGGCAATCTCGTCGATGCACTCGATGCGGATCGCGGTGGAGTCCATATCCATCACCAGCAGGCCGGGCTCGTTCAGGGTCGGCAGGGCGGGCAGATGGCAGAGATCGATTTCCCACTCACCGCTCTTGAGCTCGGCCACCAAATCGGCAGAGAAGCGATCGCAGCCAAGCAGCAGCAAAGGCACGCCCGCCACCTCGGTGGGAGGATAGAGGGTGGCCGCCAACTCCTGTGCTGCCAACAGTGGCGACAGACGCGCCAGATGGGAGGCGCCCAGCCCCTTGCCAAACAGCACCAACCAGCCGCCAGCCTGCGGAGTCTCTGTCGGTTGCAACGCATCTGCGCTGAGCTGCCAACAGGGTGAGCCGGACAACAACGCGGGCCAATCGGATAACAGAGGGGGGAGCCGGGACAACAACATAAGGGATACGCCTTCCTTGGTGATCAGGGGGTTAACAATGCTGGCCCAGAGTAGCGTATTGCTTTTTGTACAGGCAAGCGCCAAGATCCCGCCACTCCTTGTTACCATGAGGTCTCGCGCTTGCAGCGTCATCTTCCCATCAAACGTGTTCTCAGCCTGGGTGCCGGTATCCTGCTCGGATGCTGGGTGCTCGGTGTGCTTATCCATATGCAGGGTGAAAGCCAGGCCTCGCTGCACAGCGAAGCGCGCAACCGGGCGCAGGCGCTGGTCGCCTATGCCGCCCGAGACATGAAACGCTGGATCAAGGAGGAGAAGAGCAGCGAGCTGGAGCGGCTGGCGCGGGATCTGGCTGCGGAGCCGGAGATCCTCGATGCCACCCTCTACGACGGACGCGGCATTCCCCTCGCCCAATCGGAGCAGGCGGTGCCGCTGGAGAGCCTGCTGCCCATCGGCAGCGATAACAAGTCACTGCCGGAGCAGGGCAAGGGGCGGATCCAGTTCGTACAGGAGATCCGGGATGGCGAGCAGACCATCGGCTTCCTGCGAATCACCCTGGAAGAGCAGCAGATGCTGGCAGACAAGGACACCCGGCTCAAGGTGGTGCAGGAGAAACAGCGGCTGATGCTGCTGGTCGCCCTGCTGGCCGGGGTGCTCATCTCCTACGGCGTGCGCCGTAACTACATGCGGGTGCGCAAGCACAAGAAAAAGAGTACGCCCCCCTCGCCACCTCCGGAAAACTGATGGCGCAACCAGAGAGCAGATACAAAAACGGCGGCCAGAAGGCCGCCGTTTCTTATTCGCGAAGGAATTACTTGTCGCCCAGCAGGACGGAATCCAGTGCGATTTCGATCATGTCGTTGAAGGTCAGCTGACGCTCTTCAGAGGTGGTCTGCTCGCCGGTACGGATATGGTCGGAGACGGTGCAGATAGTCAGCGCCTTGGCACCGTACTCTGCGGCCACGCCGTAGATACCGGCGGCTTCCATCTCGACACCCAGGATGCCGTACTTTTCCATGACGTCGAACATGGAGGGGTCCGGGGTGTAGAACAGGTCGGCGGAGAAGATGTTACCGACGCGCACGGCAACGCCCTTGTTCTTGGCGGCCTGCACGGCATTGGCAACCAGATCGAAGTCGGCGATGGCAGCGAAGTCGTGATCCTTGAAGCGCAGACGGTTTACTTTGGAATCGGTGCAGGCACCCATACCGATCACCACGTCACGCAGTTTCACGTCTTCACGCACAGCGCCACAGGAGCCCACGCGGATCAGGGTCTTCACACCGTAATCGGTGATCAGCTCTTTTGCGTAGATGGAGCAGGACGGGATACCCATGCCGTGACCCATGACGGAGATACGACGGCCCTTGTAGGTACCGGTGAAACCGAACATGTTGCGCACGTCGCAGATCTGCTCGACGTTCTCCAGGAAAGTTTCAGCGATGTACTTGGCGCGCAGGGGGTCGCCCGGCATCAGCACGGTATCAGCAAAGGCGCCATCTTTCGCATTGATATGAGGAGTTGCCATTCTCTTGATTCCTTCACACTAGGTTGAGTTTTATTGTTTTATAAATTGCCCGCCGCCGAAGTGGCGGGCGGGTAAATTACAGGAAGCTGGTACCGTACGCCAGTTTCGGCAGGCCGTGGTAAGCCGCGATGCTCTGGCCGATATCGGCAAAGGTCTCGCGACGACCAACGGAGCCAGCCTTGACCGGCTTGCCGAAGAACAGCACCGGAATGTATTCGCGGGTGTGGTCGGTCCCACCCCAGGTCGGGTCACAGCCGTGGTCCGCAGTCAGCACCACCACGTCGCCATCTTGCAGCAGCTCAAACAGCTCCGGCAGGCGGGAATCGAAATACTCCAGTGCACCGGCATAACCGGCAACGTCACGGCGGTGGCCGTAGGAGGAGTCGAAGTCGACGAAGTTGGTGAAGACGATGGTGTTGTCACCAGCCGCTTTCACCTCTTCCAGCGTGCGATCCCACAGCTCGGTCAGACCGGTCCCTTTCACCTGCTTGGTGATGCCCTGTTGGGCATAGATGTCGGCAATCTTGCCAATGGAGACCACCTGACCGCCCGCATCTTTCATGTAATCCAGCACGGTCGGCGCCGGCGGCAGCACTGAGTAGTCGTGGCGGTTGCCGGTACGCTTGAAGTTGCCCTTGCCAGTGCCCACGAACGGACGCGCAATCACGCGGCCGATATTGTAGGGCTCCAGCAACTCGCGCACTATGTGGCACAGCTCATAGAGCTTCTCGAGGCCGTAGGTCTCTTCGTGGCAGGCAATCTGGAATACGGAGTCGGCAGAAGTGTAGAGAATCGGCTTGCCGGTCTTCATGTGCTCTTCGCCCAGATCATCCAGCACCTGGGTACCGGAGGCGTGGCAGTTGCCCAGATAGCCTGGCAGACCAGCCTTCTCGACGATGGCGTCCAGCAGCTCCTGCGGGAAGCTGTTGTGGTGATCCTTAAAGTAGCCCCACTCGAACAGCACAGGCACACCGGCGATCTCCCAGTGACCGGACGGGGTATCCTTGCCGGAGGAGAGCTCCTGCGCAAAGCCGTAGGCACCGACCACCTCGATATCTTTTTTCAGCCCTTCCGGGAAGTAGCCGGAAGCCTGCTCGCAGGCGTGGCCCAGACCCAGCTTGTTGAGGTTGGGCAGATTGAGGGCGCCACGGCCTTCAATTTCACCTGCCGCACACGCCTTGGCGATATGGCCAAGGGTGTTGGCGCCCACATCTCCGAACTTGTCGGCGTCGGCAGCTGCGCCAATACCGAAAGAGTCCATCATCAGAATAAAGGTACGTTTCATGGGTCTTCCCCTTGTTACAAATCAGCCAGGGTGATACGGCGGTACACTTCAGGCAGTGCCTCCGGCCGCTCGCCACCAATCCGGACAGCCGCCTGCACCATGCTGGCAGCCTGAGCATATTGCTCTTCAGTCTGAGCGTGGATCATCGCGATCGGCTTGTCAGCATCGACGCTTTGACCCAGGCGGATAAAGTCGGTCAGACCGACCGCATAATCAAGTTTGTCACCGGCAGCGCGGCGACCACCGCCCATCGCCACCACGGCCAGACCCAGCTCGCGGGTATCCATGGCGGTCACAAAACCGCTGTTGGCCGCGAAGACCGGGCGTACGATGGCGGCCTTGGGCAGGTAAGCGTCGTAACGCTCCATAAAATCGGCCGGGCCACCGAGACCAGTCACCATGCGACCGAAGATCTCGGCCGCCTTGCCGTTATCCAGCACCGCCTGCAGCTTGGTGCGGGCATCGCGCTCGTCGCTGGCCAAGCCTGCAGAGATAAGCATCTCGGCGCACAGCGCCATGGTCACTTCGTGGATGCGCGGGTTGCGGTATTCACCGGTCAGGTAGCGCACCGCTTCACGCACTTCCACCGCGTTACCGGCGCTGGAGGCCAGCACCTGGTTCATATCGGTCAAGAGCGCAGAGGTGCGGCAACCGGCACCGTTGGCCACGGCCACAATGCTCTTGGCCAGCTCTTCGGAGGCTTCGAAGGTTGGCATAAAGGCGCCGGAGCCCACTTTCACATCCATCACCAGCGCTTCGAGCCCGGAGGCGAGCTTCTTGGAGAGAATGGAGCCGGTGATCATCGCGACAGATTCGACGGTGGCGGTGATGTCACGTACTGCATAGATACGCTTGTCAGCCGGGGCGAGATCGCCGGTCTGGCCGATGATGGCGACACCCGCCTCTTTCACCACTTTCAGGAAACGATCGTTGTCGACCGAGGTCTGGTAGCCGGGAATGGCATCCAGCTTGTCGAGGGTGCCGCCGGTGTGGCCCAGACCACGACCGGAGATCATCGGCACGAAACCGCCGCAGGCAGCGACCATCGGGCCAAGCATCAGAGAGACAACATCACCCACCCCGCCGGTGGAGTGCTTGTCGACTATCGGGCCACCCAGATTGAGGTGATCCCAGGTCAATACCATGCCGGAGTCGCGCATGGCGCAGGTCAGGGCAACCCGCTCATCCATGGTCATGTCTTTGAAATAGACCGCCATCGCCAGCGCGGCGATCTGCCCCTCGCCGATGGTGTTATTGGTAATGCCCTGAACGAAGAATTGAATTTCTTGGGTACTGAGCGCTTCACCGTTGCGCTTCTTGCGAATAATTTCTTGAGGCAAAAACATCTTTCATTCCCTCCGCCATTGCTGGCGTTACACAAGCCTGAATCCTTGCCCGCACACCGCATGGTGGGGGCTATCAGGGCGGACTGCTGTCCGCCCTCTCATCAACCTATTAGTAACCGCTGGTGTTGGCCGGCTTGTCGCCATGCCCCAGAGTGGCCAGCAGACTGGCCAGCAGGCTGGATGCACCAAAGCGGAAGGTACGGGCGGATACCCAGTCGTTGCCGAGGATCTCTTCGGCCATGGCCAGGTACTGACCGGCCACGGCGGCATCTTTCACGCCACCAGCTGGCTTGAAGCCAACTTTCGGATTCTTGGCCTTGATCACTTCCATCATGATGCGTGCCGCTTCCGGGGTCGCATTGACCGGCACCTTGCCGGTGGAGGTCTTGATGAAGTCGGCACCGGCATCGATACAGATTTCGGAAGCGCGACGGATCAGCGCCTCTTCTTTCAGCTCGCCGGTTTCGATGATCACTTTCAGCAGCACGTTGGCACCGCAGGCCTCTTTACAGGCTTTGACCAGATCAAAACCGATCTGTTCATTACCGGCCATGAAGGCGCGGTACGGGAACACCACGTCCACTTCGTCAGCACCGTAGGCGACAGCGGCACGGGTCTCAGCCACGGCGATCTCGATGTCGTCGTTGCCGTGGGGGAAGTTGGTCACGGTCGCAATGCGTACGTCGGCTGCGCCGATCTCACGCAGGGTCTTGCGAGCGATAGGGATAAAACGGGGGTAGATGCAGACAGCGGCGGTCAGGCCAGCCGGTGACTTGGCCTTATGGCACAGGTCGATCACCTTCTGATCGGTGTCGTCATCGTTCAGGGTGGTCAGGTCCATCAGGTTCAGGGCGCGCTGAGCGGCCACTTTCAGATCAGTCATTCTGTTCTCCAAAGTCTCGATTTAATCCAGATAACCGGGCACCACCATACCATCCAGCGATGGATGCACAGGCAGTAATCCCCAGCTATACGGGAATGGAATTACAGTGCGAAGGCACCGGCACTATCGGGATGCTATTCAAAACACCCTGCAGGCACTGCGACTGTAAATAAGGCAAGAGCCCTGTCACTTTCTTACAAAAGTGCGGACTTGGTTCCATGAAGACTTGAGAAAGGCCGACAACATCTGACCCGACTTCCCAATCAATTCCATTTGACCGCCAACACCCGATTTCATCGAGTATTAGTCATTGCCAGCACCCTGCTGGCAACGCCTATTTCAGCCGAGATACCCCCTGTTTGCAAGCCGGATTTACCAATTTCAGAGGTACCTCACATCTGGCAAATCCAGGTCTAAAAAAGCCTTACGAAAAGAAACGAGTCAGGATCCAGGAGTAGGCCAATCCCCCCAGATAGACCCCGACGATCCCCATTACCCCGGACAAAACGGGAGGCGCCGGGATCGGCAATTTGAGGAAAGAAAACAACAAACCAACTATAAAGCCGGCCACCATCGCCAGTAGCACTTCATTCATAAAACCTCCGATTTGACTCATTTTATTATTAGTTTAGATAGGAAAACGGTTGTCACCGCTCCATACGCGAACGCCACGGCAGATGCCGTGGCGTTCGTGTTTATACCCTGTCAGTCAGGCGGCGATTACATGCCGGACAGTGCCAGGAAGAAGCCGGCGATAGTGGCAGACATCAGGTTGGACAGAGAGCCAGCCAGTACGGCTTTCAGACCAAAGCGTGCAATGGTACCGCGGCGGTTCGGCGCCATGGACCCCAGACCACCCAGCAGGATGGCAACAGAGGAGAGGTTGGCAAAACCACACAGTGCGAAGGAGATGATCGCCTTGGTGTGATCGGACATGGCCACACCGTTGATCAGCACTTCGTCTTTCAGGTACGGAGCGAAGTTCAGGTAAGCCACGAACTCGTTCACTACCAGCTTCTGACCGATGAAGGAACCAGCAACCACTGCTTCATTCCAAGGCACACCGATCAGGAAGGCCAGCGGGGAGAAGATCCAGCCCAGCAGCAGTTCCAGAGAGAGTTGCGGATAACCGAACCAGCCACCCACACCGGAGAAGATGCCGTTGATCATGGCGATCAGACCGATGAAGGCCAGCAGCATGGCGCCGACGTTCAGGGCCAGTTGCATACCGGCAGAAGCGCCAGCAGCAGCAGCGTCAATGACGTTGGCAGGCTTGTCATCCAGCTCGGCATCGGCAGAGCTTTCGTCGTAGTTCGGGGTCTCGGTCTCGGGAACCAGCAGCTTGGCGAACAGCAGACCACCCGGTGCAGCCATGAAGGAGGCAGCAATCAGGTACTCCATCTTCACGCCCATGGAGGCGTAACCGGCCAGTACGGAACCGGCAACGGAAGCCAGACCACCACACATGACGGCGAACAGCTCGGAGTCAGTCATCTTGGAGATGTAGGGACGAACCACCAGCGGCGCTTCGGTCTGACCGACGAAGATGTTGGCAGTTGCAGACAGGGATTCGGTGCGGGAAGTACCCAGTACTTTCTGCAGACCGCCGCCCAGCAACTTGATGACCATCTGCATGATGCCCAGGTAGTAGAGCACTGCAATCAGGGAAGAGAAGAAGATGATGACCGGCAGAACACGGAAGGCAAAGACAAAGCCGCCGCCACCGAACACTTCAAACATCTTGTTGCTGACCAGACCGCCAAACAGGAAGTCGATCCCGTTCTGGCCGTAGCTGATCACGCTGGATACCGCGTCGGACACGCCGACCAGGATATCGCGACCAACCGGAACATAGAGAACAAACGCCCCCAGACCGGCTTGAATTGCGAACGCACCGACAACGGTACGGACGTTGATTGCCTTGCGATTGCTGGAGAACAGCACCGCGATAAGGACGAGCGTCGCCATCCCTACCAGACCCATGAACAAATTCATTATTATCTTCCTCTAGTAGCACCTGGCTTGTTAGCGGGTTGTTATTAAACCCAACTAATCAAGGGGAGCGCATTATACTAATTAAAGTCCGATAAAATAGAATGCTGGTCACATTTTATCGTTATCAAAATGTCCAAGTGTCACAAAATTAGACAGCAAACGATTTTTACGCTCATTTTTTTTCCTGACAACTAAATCAGGTGTTGCACATTTGTTTCATGGCTATTGGTCGTGATGGAAAATATGCCGGGCAGTTTCAAATAACACCTTGGCAACATCTACCAATGATTCCTCCCGCAAAGTCATCAATATTTCTGCTATTTTCGGCAGCGCTTCCGGGGTATTTCGGGATCCTTGTGCGCCTTGCAACGGCATATCGGGCGAATCGGTTTCCAGCACTAGGGCCTCGAGCGGCATGGCCCGAAATACCTCTCGCGTCTTGTTCGCCCGTTCAAAACTGATTACCCCGCCCACCCCGAGTCGAAAGCCCAGTTGCCAGAAGGCCTCCGCCTGCTGCAACGAACCGCTGAAAGCGTGGATCACCCCGCCACGAGGCGGCTTGAAGCGGCGCAACAGCTTGGCCACAGTGTCATTGGCGCGCACCGAGTGGATCATCAGGGGGAGCCCGGCATCAGCGGCCAGCCGGATCTGAGCCTCAAACAACGTAAATTGTCCCTCCTGCGGCACGCGAGAACGGAGGTCCAACCCGCACTCGCCTATGGCTACCATGCCGGCAGGTTGGCTCATCACCAGCGTTCGCAGCCGCTCCATCACCCCCTCCCGCTGTTCACCGGCATACCAGGGATGAATGCCCAGACCATAAAAGAGGCCGTCATGTTGCTCTGCCAGTGCCATCACACGAGTCCAGTTATCCTCTGCGATGGCAGGAATGATATACTCCGTCACCCCTAATGCCCGACAACGGGCCAGCAGCGCCTCCCTGTCCTGGTCGAACACCGGAAAGTCGAGATGGCAATGGGTATCTATCAGCTGCATATCACTCACACCTGTTTGCGGTATTTAATGGGTCATTGAACATGATGAACAACAGAAACAACGGCTTTACCCTGATTGAACTGGTGCTGGTGATCATAGTGCTGGGGATCCTGGCCGTCACCGCCCTGCCCCGCTTTATCAATATCAAGGATGATGCCCTGAAAAGCACGGTCTCGGCGACCGCAGGCAGCTTTGCCAGTGCAGTTCAGCTGGCTCATGCTGGCTGGGCAGTGAAAGTACAGGGGCAAGCGATCGCGCTCTACAACCTGAGCAGCTTTGGTAAAGGCGATGTGGATATCAATCGATATGGTTGGCCAACGGGCTCGAAGGAAGACCAAGGGAGTGCGGGAAGCGATAAACCATATCAGCCGGGCTCAGGTAACCATATATCGGTCAACAATGATGATGACTGTGAATTGCTATTTACTAACCTGCTAGATAGCAGTCAGAGCGTTGCTTCCACAGAGCGGCCTGACGCTGTTCAAAAGCAGGCAGATTACCTCACCACCATGATTGGCCCGAGCCATCCGGATGAAGATGAAGGTAACGAGGCACACAATAACTGCAGCTATATTCTTCGCGATTCTATCGGCCGCTTCCCGGATCACCCCAACGGCCTTGGCTTCGAGTACAACAGTGTTACCGGCGCCGTGACCCGCAATTTTGATTGAGCTCAGCCTCTTCTGCGCAAACTCGCTCTTTGCTTGAATCATCATCATAACGAACCGGCGTGCAGCAGCGCCGGTTCTCCTGAGTGAGCCCCCACTCCTCGCACCACGCGTCATAACGGGCCAGCCAACGCAGCAATACCCCTTTCATCGTCACACCTCCGCCAACAGGTTCAGGTCAAAAACCATCCTAATCAGAGTCGGCAAGGGGAGCAAGTCATCCCCATAACCGCGATCGGGCGGAATAAAAAAGAGCTGGTCAGCATAGCTGACCAGCTCTTTTCACATTCCCTGAAGAGGTTACCCGATGAGCGGCAGCTCACCAGCCTCACAGACTCTTCAGCTTCTCTTCCGGCAGGGCCAGCTCGTCGTTGTGGTTAACGCCGATACCGCGCTCCAGCACATGACGGGCGATGGCGTGGGCCTCTTCCAGCGAGTGCATGCTGTAGGTGCCGCACTGATACTCGTTCAGCTCGGGGATCTTGGCCTGATCCTGCACGGTCAGCACGTCGCTCATGGCCGCCTGCCAGGCTGCACCAACACGGGCTTCGTCCGGCGCGCCGATCAGGCTCATGTAGAAGCCGGTACGGCAACCCATGGGGGAGATGTCGATGATCTCCACGCCGTTGCCGTTCAGGTGGTCACGCATAAAACCGGCGAACAGGTGCTCCAGCGTATGGATACCGCGCTCGGAGAGGATCTCCTGATTCGGTACGCAGAAACGCAGGTCGAACACGGTAATGGTGTCCTTATTCGGGGTCTGCATGGTCTTGGCCACACGCACCGCTGGCGCTTCCATACGGGTGTGGTCAACGGTAAAACTGTCCAATAACGGCATTTCTGACTCCTGATTTGGTTACCAGAACCAGCCCCCACGGGAGAGCTGATCCTTGCATTGACGGTACTGGGCGCCGTAGCGCTGGGCGCGAGCTTCCACTTTGCGAGAGGTCTTCATCAACCACCCCTTGCTGCGATAGCTGCCACGCCGGTAGCCACCCCACCCTTCGTGATAGTTGAGGTACTGGCCATAGGCATCCCACTTGGAGGTGCCATTTAGCCGCTGGGCCTTGTTAGTGTACCAACCCATAAAATCGATGGCGTCGGCAAAGTCATCGCGGTCACTCCAGCTGTTGCCGGTTTCCCGCTGGTAATCCGCCCAGGTTTCATCTTTGACCTGAGCATAACCATAAGCCGAACTGGCCCGCCCGGTCGGGATGAAGAGGAAATACTGCATCGGCGGCTGAGCATCATGTACGTACGAGGACTCCTGATACATCATGGCCATCACCACATGGATCGGCGTCCCCCACTTCTCGTTCATCTTGAGCGCGGCCTTGTGCCAGTCAGGCTTCTCGCGAAAGATCTGGCACAGATTCTCCGGCTGAGCCGGTGGACGGGTACTACAGGCTGTCAGGCCCGCCAACAGGCTGGCGACCACAGCAAAACGCATCCACCCCATCAAATGAGGCCGCACTTCGCACCTCTGGTCAGGTAAAGAGATAGCCAAGGTCAGATCGCGTCTTCGTTCTCTTCGCCGGTACGGATACGAATGACACGCTCCACTTCACAGACGAAGATCTTGCCATCACCAATCTTGCCGGTACGGGCGGTGTTCTGGATCGCTTCCAGACAGGCATCGAGATCCTCGTCCTGCACCACCAGCTCCACCTTCACTTTCGGCAGGAAGTCGACCATATATTCGGCGCCGCGATAGAGCTCGGTATGGCCCTTCTGGCGGCCGAAGCCTTTGACTTCGGATACGGTCATGCCGTTGATGCCGATCTCGGCCAGGGCCTCGCGCACATCGTCCAGCTTGAACGGTTTGATGATGGCTTCAATCTTCTTCATGGTGACTCCTTACCAGTTCTGTTTGCCGAACCCGGATGTGATGGGGTAACGGCGATCCTTACCAAAGTTGCGAGCCGTAATGCGGGGCCCGACCGCCGCCTGACGGCGCTTGTATTCGTTGAGATCCACCAGGCGGATCACCTTGCGCACCACCGCTTCCTCGAAGCCTTCGGCCACCATGTCGGCCACGGACGCATCCTCTTCCACGTAACGCTTGAGGATGGCATCGAGGATGTCGTATGGCGGCAGGCTGTCCTGATCCACCTGATCCGGCGCCAGCTCCGCTGAAGGGGGGCGATCGATAACCCGCTGCGGGATCACATAGTCGACCGAGTTGCGATATTCGCACAACTTGAATACCAGCGTCTTGGGCACATCTTTCAGCACGTCGAAACCGCCCGCCATGTCACCGTACAGGGTGGCATAACCCACAGCCATTTCACTCTTGTTGCCAGTAGTCAGCACGATACGACGACGCTTGTTGGAGAGCGCCATCAGCAGCACGCCGCGGCAGCGGGCCTGCAGGTTCTCTTCGGTCGTATCGCGAGCGGTACCTTCAAACAACGGCGCCAGCTGGGTCATAAATCCTTCGAACATCGGCTCGATGGAGATGATGTTGAACTCAACCCCCATCCGCTCGGCCTGCTCCTTGGCATCTTCCACACTCATCTGGGCGGTATAGCGGAACGGCATCATCACCGCCTGCACCTTGTCGGCACCGATGGCATCGGCCGCGATGGCGAGCGTCAGCGCCGAGTCGATCCCACCGGAGAGACCCAGCACAGCGCCGTGGAAGCCGTTCTTGGTAACGTAGTCGCGCACTGCCAGCACTAGCGCCTGATAGGTCTCTGCCAACGGCTCAAGCGGCGCAGCCGGTTCACACTCTTTCACCGGCTGGCCATCGGTAAAACGTACCAGCGCCAGCTCTTCGGCAAACGGGGCCAGCTTGTGAGTCAACTCGCCCTGGCTACTGAACACCTTGGAGCAGCCGTCGAAAATCAGCTCGTCCTGACCGCACACCTGATTGAGGTAGACCAGCGGCAGACCGGTCTGATCGCAGCGCTCGGCCATCAGCTCGCGGCGGATCCAGGGTTTCTCCTGATCGTAGGGCGACGCATTGATGGTGAGCAGCAGATCGGCTCCTGCCGCCTTGGCGGCCAGCGCCGGGCCCGGCTGCCAGAGGTCTTCGCAGATGAGCAGCCCCAGATTGTAACCACGGAAGGGAACCACACAAGTCTCGGTCGCGGCGGTGAAGTAGCGCTTCTCGTCGAATACCCCGTAGTTGGGCAGGTCCTGCTTGAAGTAACGGGCAATTAGCTTGCCCTGCTCATAGAGTGACGCCGCGTTGTAGAGCACCTCCCCTTCACGCCAAGGGTGACCCACCAAAATGGCACAGTTGCCCTGCCATTCGGCAACACGAGCCAACGCAGCTTCGACCCGGATCATCAGATCGGCACGCAGCAACAGATCTTCCGGTGGATAGCCGGTCAGGGCCAGCTCGGAACAGACCAGCAGATCAGCGCCTTGCTGCTCGGCCTGAGCCGCCGCAGCGAGCACTTTGTCAGTGTTATCTTCGATAGCGCCTACCGTCAGATTCAACTGGGCAAGCATCAGAGAGAGGGCTTTTGCCATGGCGATGCATCTTGAATTCGAAAATGATGGGGAATGATAAAGAAAAGGGGGGCAATCTGCCAGTTCAAGACAGGCGTAACCGTGTGACAGCAACCAGCGGGAAGGATAAGCTGTAGATAGTCACGGAACGACAGGCCTTCGCAGATATGAAAAACGCCGGATTTACCCTGATGGAGTTGATGATAGCCATTGCACTGGGCGTCATTCTGTTGGGGATTGGTATTCCTTCCCTCTCTAACCTGCTTGGCAGCAATAATTTGGCGACTCAGGAAAAAAGCCTTCTCAACCACTTAAACTATGCCAGACAACAGGCTATCTCTAACCAGCAAACGGTTACTCTCTGCCTGACCACTATCAATAATTCTGTAGAAGAGTGCGTTACTGCCAATCAAAATGGAGCGACCCGGCAGATCGCTTTTATCGATACTAATAGCGATCAGAAGCTCAATGGCAGCGAAACAACTCTGACGGCAAGTCCCGAGTTTCCTGCAGAACTGGCCATTTCTGCAGATGCACAGGCGCTGCGCTTCACCCCAGATGGCACCATTACGTCTGACAGCGAGGTCATCTTTTCACTCTGTGTAAGCGGTGAAAAGGGCATTGAGATTGCAGTTATGCCTGCCGGGCGTGCCCATAGCCAGGCAAGTGGTGCTGTATGTCCATGACCTGCATTAACTACAGCGAAACACACACGAGCACAAAAGGATCCATTTCAATCCAATAGCTATGCTTAGAGTCTCCTTTGAACAAGGACTCATACGCTATGGCACGAAATGGATTTACCCTGCTTGAGTTTTTAATATCTGCAAGCCTGACAACCATCCTGCTGACCTTGGGACTGCCGTCATTGGCAAATCTGCTGACATCTACCGACAGCGACATCTACACAAGAAACCTGCAGGACCACCTAATCTTCGGCCAACGGCAAGCCATCACACAGCAGCAACCCGTCACAGCATGTCTTGCCATGCCTGTCAGAAACTCCACAAAAGAAGGTTGTGTACTCGCAAATCAAACCGGCGCCCAGCACATGCTTGTCTTTATCGACACCAATCAGGATCGCCAATTCGATATTGCAAATGGCGATATCTTGTTATCAGCAACAGAACCCTTTCTTGAAAAACATACCGTGACGGCCAATCGACAATTTGTGCGATTTAGTCCAGATGGCACTGCGATTGGCACCAACATGACACTCCGGTTTTGTATCGACCAAGCACCTCGAGTCGATATCATCGTTTCCCCATCCGGCAGAAGCAGAAGCGAAAAAAAGGGGCTGAGTTGTTCTTAGCCCCTTTACCCTACTCAATAACCAACGTTATCTGGGTTGGATTTCATCTTGTTTTTTTGCATCAGCCAGCGAAAAGGTAGCCGCCAAAGGAACGCACTCGATTACCTCTGTGACAAGATGCACCACCCCATCAATCTCATAACCTTTCTGTTTAAACACCCTGACCAGATTTGCCTTGCTCGTATCAGCAACCGGTTGCTGCAACACCATCTGCACGCCACCTTCCAGAGTGACATAACATTTCATGTCTTCCGTTTGAGCCTGAACCAACAAGGGTAAGCCCACACACCAGAGCAGCATGCGTTTCATCCCTGTTCTCCTTCATAGAGATAGATTTTCTTGGGGGACATATCCATTTTTGCCTCTTCCGCACCTTGTGAGCATTCTCCTTCACCGGTACAGCGCTCAGGCTCTCCCTTCCCATCATCTTTGAGGATGACCTCCTTGCCCGGAGCACCACCTATAATCCTGATCCGGCCATCATCCCCACCATGAATAACCAGATCATCAGCAACCTTATTTTGCACCTCTACGTAACGCTGAATAACTTCCTGATTGTTGCTATCCAGTACATATTTGAAAGAAGTGCCATAGTGCATATCAATCATATATTGGCGCATGGCACCGATCGATTGAATCGTACATTGTTGGAAGTCCTGTACCTGAGGCAGGAAGGAGGTGAAATAAAGCTTGCCTTGCAACACCAAACCAGCGCCCATTGATTTTTCACCGCTTTCATTGAGCCAGAATTTCCATCCCAACTTGCTGGTCAACGCCTTGGTGGTGTTTACGATCTGCTCTTCATTCAAACCCGTAAAGGGATCGCTGGTCACATCGTAGAGATCGTCCAGTGTGATACTTGATGGCACCGCAGGTTCAGATGTTGCCCCAAACAAGGTCGGATTAACATTGTAGTCACGTAGCATCACATACACATTTTGGGTTGTCGCCTCCGAGGAAGGACGATTTCTATCACCACTGCCTATCAACACGGCATCAAATGGACGCTCACTGTAAAGATAATTTGTACCATCATACTTCCAACCTTTATTGATGGTGCGCACCAATACGGGCTGAGTAAAGAAGCGACGGTCGTCTGCCAGTTTCTTATCATCCTCACTTAAATGGGCATTACCCAAACTGGCAAATTTGATGGCCGTCCATTTAGATTTATCTTCTCCTTTCATATCGATACGCCAGATCTGGCCACCGGTATCTCCTGCATAGATTCGGTCTGAAATACCATCTCCATCACTATCCAGCACGGAGACAGAACCTGGCATACTGTAAACCATGCCTGCAACCTGTTTGTTGGTTGCACTGGTCTCGTCCGGGGTAAAGCTGAACAACAGCGTGCCGGCCTCAGCATCCACAATATAAATACCCAACCCTTCACTGTCTTCAGCCCCTTGGCCCAAATAGCTCTTGGCCTGATCATAACCTCCAGAGAATATCAGGACTGGCTTATAGGTTTTTTTACCATTGATTTCTGTGTAATAACCGGGAATAAACGCAATCTCGGGGAGAGACCAAGTTTCACCGAGCATGCCAAAGCCAGCGCTATTTTTATCCAATCGCCACATCAGCGAAGGGGAGTCCGGATTAGATATATTCAACGCATAATAGGCCTTGCCACCGCCACGCAACCCAGTGAATAACCACACCTTGTCGCCTTGTGCAGATTGTATATGGCCATCTTTTACTTTCTCATTAACCAGTACAGTGGGTGATGAATCTACACCATATAGATGTACTGATGAATCCAGGTTCTCTCGCAACGCTTTCTGATTGGCAATAAATTGATAGGGCATGATTGCCCAGCTTTCATCAACCGTGGTGCTGCTGTCTTTAAACATATGCAAGAAGCCGGCATTGGTCCCCATCACGATTCGCAGGTCAGGAGTGCATGAAGTCTGTCCCGTCGACTTTGTACAACCATAATTTATCACTAATGGCCGAGAATGCAGAGGGTCACCAAGAATATGCTCTCGAATATCCGTTTTTTCACCATCTTTATTTTCATCAAAAGCATCCATCCCCTTGGTCCAATTAAGCAGGTCATCCATGCTATCCGCACCATCCAGCTTCATCACTGTGCGCAGCTCAGTAGCCCCACCCGCCATACTTTCAAGGGTTGACTTGCTAAAGGAATTCAATTCACTTGTATAAGGAGGAATAACATAAATATTACGGTTGGTTTTGGCTGCCAGCATCTCTTGTACCCCACCCTCGGCAACCTTGTTACCATCACTGGTGGATGACCAATAGGTTTTTGCTGATTCAAGAATTGTTCCATCACTAGAAATCGCAGGTAAGCCTATTGCATCATTCCCATATTTATCTTTATATGTAGTACTATCTACCACATAACCTTTCTCAGGTGCCAGCACCAGCTTTTTCAAATTTCCCTTCCATCGTGGGCCAGCTCCCGGTTCAAACATGGCGTAGTATATATTATTAAGGCTGCGAGTGCGGTCAAAGTTATTGGTGGCAATGGCGGGAGATACCAGCGAGGTATTCATTTTCAAGATAGCTAGTAATGATGATTTTAATGCTTCGTTAAGTTGGGTTGCATCGGTTGCCGGATAGTATTTACCTCCGCCACGACGAGCGGTCTCTGCCAATAATGCACCGGCCCCCTTAATTGCTTCATCCCCAAAACCCACGGTGAATGTTGTGACTGTTTGTTTGCCAATAGCCGAGGTGTTTACATCATTGTTTTTCATATATCCGGCAAGTGCAGCAAGATAGCTTTTTTCACCAGAAGATCCATAACTAACCAAGCCACCATAAGCAACTTTATCCTCTGCTGATAACGTGCTAATCAGGTTTGCCACAAGGGAGTCTGCGGCTTTATCATTGGTTGGTTCACCATCTGTCATGTAGATGATATAACCATTATTGGAACACTTATCATAGGGGGTTTTATATATACCCGATGTTACTTCAGCATTGCTATCCCGCTTGGGAGTACGGTTTACATCATCGTCACCAAAGTACACCCCCAAACCGCCAAAATATCTATATGATTCATATAGAGTTTCACACAAGGGAGTCCAAGTGTCAGAGCTCAAACTATTTACCTTGTCAATCAAATCCTGCGCACCGGTTTTCCCAGAGGTAAGGATAGCATCGTTACCTACAATATTGCGGATTATTCTTCCGCCATTTCTATTACCTGGTTCATTGCCATCATTATAGTTAAAAACAGCCAGACCAAAATCGACAGCTGGCGTAGCCAAAACCAGTTCCTTGACTGCATCCTGAGCAACTTTCAATCGAGTTTGTGTTGACACACCTGTACTACCGTAATACCAACGGACATAATTTGCCGTAAATAATGAGATCTGGGTAGAACTACCATTCGCAAGAGCATTGGCTACATTTGATGTATAAAACCAGCTTCCAGTTTTGCGATTTGGCTTGTCAACAGGATAACCATCAACAATATATGTTGAATATGAGCCTGAATATTGATTGCTTGCATTTTGCTCATCAATATCTTGCTGGCAATCTGCAATTATTATACTGTAAATATTAAAGTCATTTAGAGAACGCCAACGCCCCTTTCTATTGCTATCATATATTTCATATCCCCAAACTCGTGACTGAAATCGCCCCACATTATTTAGAGGGCCTTTAGATGTCGCACATGCATTTAAATCCTCACTAAAACGTTTGGTACTGTTGATAGCGGGAACTTTTCCATCAGTGGAGAAATAGATGAAGCGATTGCTATTATTAACATCTGGATCATTAGCCAATGATGGATAACTTATCGATGAGTCATAAGGCTCTTTAGCAACTTCGGTTGTATTTTTCATACTCCCCGAGTTATCGAAAATAAAGAGCACCTTAGGGCGGAAGTCTCCCGCCTTGGCAAAGTCATAAATAAACAACTCGGTATCGTCGGAATAACCAGTACCTACCGCTAAAGATGCCCCTGATACTCCGCAACACAATACCAGCAAGCTTGTTAAAAAACAGTTCCTTATGTTCATTACTGGCTCCCTAATTAGCACTGAGCAAGGGTTGCTCTACCCCGGCAGTAAAGGCCATTTGGCTATTCACCTTGCCATAAGCACTGGATGTGGTGGCTTCAGCATAACGACAAGCTGGCGTTACATTCTGGCTACTGGCTTCAAATTTGCGTTTACATACACTTTCTGTATTGACTGTCAGGGTAGTAGATGGAGTAGTCGTGCCTATTGCAGCGGAAACCCCAATAGTCTGTGTAGCAATTTGTGTTGAGAGAGAAGTATCGCTCAATGCAGACTCCAGAGTACCTTCAACTTCGTGCTCCGCTCGTTGCAAACTGGCACTAGAACCCGCCATCTTCAGACTCATACCACTGGATTGCATGACGACTACCGCAATCAGAGTCAAAGGAACCAGAATAACCAGTGCGACTATCAGTGCAATCCCTTGCTGTTGTTGAAACGATCTCATGTGCCACTCCGGGTAACAATTTGCGGGTTACGCAATGCGATGCTGCTTTCCAGCAATAGGCGGCGATAGCCATCGCCATTGCCTTTTATCGGGGGCAGATTGCCAAGTTGATAGGTGTTATTATTTTTGTAACGTGCAGACTCTTTCGCCGCTCTGATTAATAAAAACAACCGAACTCCCAATACTCGACCTTCATTCCAGAGCTGGGTGGTCATCTGGTCTGCTGAGAGATATCTGTCGATCCGCCCATCAGGGATAACAGAGTCATCGACACCGAACATCATCACCATATTCTCTACCCCTTCAGCCATAGCACCTCCAATCTCGAAAGAGCCACTATTAGCAGTCAAGTAACGTTTGCGCAGAACCGGAATACCATGATCTTGTGACAGGTAATAGATATAGTGCTGATATTCCCAAAGCTGACTTTCATTATTGGCCCCAAAGATAGGTCTGGTATTGCTGCCCTTAATACCGCGAATAACTCTCGCCTCTTGGCTATTGGTCGCCATATAAAAACGGTTTTCATCCAAAATTTCGGTCTCAGGAATAGGTCGGCCAACCAGCCGCTTTATACTGATCACGTCTGAATTGGCTACTCGGTCAGCCTCCTTAATACAGGTGAGTCCCCCCAGCGATTTGGTGGCCGAGACCCGACTCACCCATAGTCCCCTGATGGGCGCTTTATTTGATGGTAAGCTGCCAACGTCACGTTCATCCAAGCAGTCATCATCGTCATCAATTACAATGTCATTTCTTAAAGAAGGGCCAATCTGTACAGGCTGGCCGGTATAAGCTCCAAAAAAGCCAGCCCATTTGATATCCTGGCTAATCAACCGAATGGCCAATCGACCATTTTCCTGTAATTCACTTTGATCAAAAGCATCTTCAGAGCTGGAGCGAGACATCACAAAAACTGTGAATACCCCCGCCAACAAAAATAGACCGAGCAGCATAGCGACCAGCCACTCTACCAGTGTGAAACCGCGAGAATTCATAAAGTCGTCGTCAGAATAAACTGGCGCCTCGAAAGATTATTTGCTGTCGAGAGTTGACACTCATTGATCAGCGTTGCTGCGGCAGCAGCAGCCCCCCCATCAGATATCTCTTGTTTGCCAGCCCAGAATATCCCGACAGCCAATACATTATTGGCCCGCCGCACCACGCAGCCTATCGGTGAATTCAAGGAAGATGCCGCCCCCGAAACACTGGCACCAAGCAGGGCTTGTTGCCAGTAGTGAAGGTCGGCATTACGTAAATCTGCAGCACTGCACGCGCTGATTGTGCCATCTACAGCGGCGCATGTCGGGCGTGGCAAGTTGGCAGCAAGATTGACGGTCACTGCACCGGATGCGGTCCAGCTATCGCGATTTATCCGTACCCGTTCAACCATATCGTTAGCCAGCCAGCTGGCAATAGTGCGCTGGCGAGCTTCATAACTGGCAAATTTTGAATGGGTTTGCAAAGCAACCAGACCAAGCAGCCCCAGCGACAGGATGACTGCGGTGATCATCACCTCCAGCAGGCTGAATCCCCTCTCATGTGATGAAACATGAATGGCCATGGCTATTCCCAACAGCTATTGCTAGCTGCACCAGAGGCACTTTTGACGCCCAACTGATTAATCGAAAACACCGTGCAATCGGTATCTTTGGCTTGGGCCGTCGCCGCGCCAGCACTGGCTGACAAGGTGTAGGTGTTACCTGATACGGCAATGGATAATTGATACAGGCCATTCTCAGATGCACTACTGATACCAAGAGCAGCAGCAGAGGATGCATACTGATTGAAATCCATAAAATAGGTTTCTTGCCGATTGGCCGCATTCAACAGCATGCTCTTGGCTTCGACACGATGACTGGTCAGCACATATTGCTGATAGGCGGGATAAGCGATGGTGCCAAGAATCGCCACGATGGCGATGACAATCATCAACTCAATAAGAGAAAAGCCACGAAAGTATCCAATCATATCCCATCCTTGGTGACAGACTGCTTCATAAGTTTAACGCCGAGCCTGTCTCTTGAACAAACCCGGCGTCATTATCAACACACTTTATTCTTAAGCCTTCCTGGCTGCACTCAAATTATTCTAAGTTCGGGAGGAACCTCAAAGACTACGTTCTCTTCACGGCCAGGATGCTCGGCGACCACCTTGCCACCCAGCTCCCGCAGACGGGCAATCACGTTTTGCACCAGCACCTCGGGGGCGGATGCACCTGCAGTGACGCCGATCGCCTTCACCCCTTCCAGCCAGCTCGCCTCGATCATCGACGCATCGTCGATAAGATAGGCTCTGGCACCCACCTTCTCGGCCAGCTCGCGCAGACGGTTGGAATTGGAGGAGTTGCGAGATCCCACCACCAGCATGGCGTCCACCAGCCCCGCCATCTCCCGCACCGCATCCTGACGGTTCTGGGTGGCGTAGCAGATATCGTCCTTGCGCGGCCCCTGGATCTTGGGGAAGTGCTTGCGCAGCGCATCGATGACGTCAGAGGTTTCATCCACACTCAGAGTGGTCTGGGTGACAAAACAGAGATCATCCGGATTCTTCACCTGGAGCTTGGCCACATCTTCCGGCGTCTCCACCAGATACATGCCGCCTTCGCGATTCTCGTACTGCCCCATGGTCCCGATCACCTCGGGGTGACCGGCGTGGCCGATGAGCACAGCTTCGGAGCCCTTGCGGCTGGCTCGATGCACCTCCATATGAACCTTGGTCACCAGCGGACAGGTGGCATCGAATACCTTGAGGGCGCGGGACTTGGCCATCTCGCGCACTGTTTTGGCCACGCCGTGAGCAGAAAAGATGACGATGCTGTCGTCCGGCACTTCGTCCAGCTCCTCGACGAAGACTGCGCCCGCCTCTTTCAACTTGTTCACCACATACCGGTTATGCACCACTTCGTGACGGACATAGATGGGGGCACCGAACTTCTCCAGCGCGCTCTCGACAATACTGATGGCGCGATCGACACCGGCGCAAAAACCACGAGGGTTAGCGAGCAGAATATCCATTAATGCACCTTCTCCTCATCATCAACGCCCAGGATCTCCACCTCGAAGGTGACGGTATGACCGGCCAGCGGGTGGTTGAAATCGACCGTGACCGACATCCCGGCTACCGCCCGGATGATGCCCGGCAGCTCGCTGCCATTGGGCTGATCGAACAGGATGATGGAGCCGACTTTTGGCTCCACATCGGCGCCAAATTTGGCACGGTCGAGATGGTAGATGTTGTCGGGGTTGGAGAGACCAAAGGCCTCTTCCGGCGCCAGAGTAAAACTCTTGCTCTCCCCTTCGCACAGGCCCAGCAGACACTGCTCGAAGGTGGGGGTCAGGCTGCCATCGCCCATCCGCAGGCGGGCAGGTTTGCCGTGCAGCGCCGTGCTGTCGGCAACCGAGCCATCTTCCAGCTTGATGGAGAAGTGGAACAGCACGCTGCTGTTAGCGGTGATCTGCTGGCTCATGCCTGCTCCTTTTTCTCACCACGGAAACCGTCCAGCACAATCATGGCGGCCCCGATAAAGATAAAGCTGTCGGCCAGATTGAATGCCGGCCAGTGCGCACGCTGCCAGTAGAAGTCGAGGAAATCGACCACATGGCCCAACACCAGTCGATCAAAGACGTTGCCAAGGGCGCCGCCGATGATGAGTGAATAGGCGATACCGCTCCAACGCTGGGTCACCGACTGCTTGCGCAGCCAGTGGATCAGCAATCCACAGATGGCAAAAGCCAGCACCGCGAAGAACCAGCGCTGCCAGCCCCCCTGATCAGCCAGAAAGCTGAATGCGGCGCCCTTGTTGTAGACGTGAACCAGATTGAAGAAGGGGGTGATCTCCACCCCCGGGTAACCAAATGGCAGCAACTTGACCACGGCGAGCTTGCTCGCCTGGTCCAGTACAAAGGCCAGCACTGCCAGCCACAGCCAACGCAGGCCGCTTTTATGTTGAGTCATGTTCATCAGGCAAATTGACGAGTTTCGCCGTCACCCTCAACGTTGGTCACACAGCGACCACAGATCTCTTCGTGACCCGCGATGGTGCCCACATCTTCTACATGGTGCCAGCAGCGGTCGCACTTGGCGGCAGCAGACTGGGCCACGCTCAGCCACAGGTCATCACGCTCGGTCGCCACAGAGCCTTCCGGCGCAGTGTCAGCCTCAACAACCTTGGCTTTGGAGGTGAGCAGCACGAAGCGCAGCTCATCGGCCAGGGCATTCAGGCGTGCAGCCAGCTCCGGCTTGGCGAACAGGGTCAGTTCGGCCTGCAGGGAACCGCCGATACGCTTCTCGCCACGGGCCACTTCCAGCGCCTTGTTCACTTCACCACGCACGGTGAGGATCTCGGCCCAGAAATCGTCGTTGAGGGATTCACCCGCTTCCAGACCGAACAGGCCGTCGTACCACTCTTCGGTGAACACGAACTCGCCGCGCTCACCCGGCAGCAGTGCCCAGATTTCATCAGCGGTGAAGCTCATGATCGGCGCCATCCAGCGCACCATGGCCTCGGCGATGTGATAGAGGGCGGTCTGGCAGGAGCGACGGGCCAGGCTGTCAGCCTTGGCGGTGTACTGGCGATCCTTGATGACATCCAGATAGAAGGAGCCCATCTCGATGGAGCAGAACTGCATCAGCTTCTGGGTCACGCCGTGGAAGTTGTACTCGTCAAATGCTGCCATGATCTCGGCCTGTACCGCCTTGGCACGACCGACAGCCCAACGATCCACCACTACCATGTCGGCAGGCGCCACCATGTCGGTCGCCGGATTGAAGCCGTTCAGGTTGGCCAGCAGGAAGCGGGCAGTATTGCGAATACGACGATAAGCATCGGCAGAGCGCTTGAGGATCTCGTCAGAGACAGTCATCTCGCCGGTGTAGTCAGTGCTCGCTACCCACAGACGCAGGATGTCTGCACCCAGCTTGTTCATCACGTCCTGCGGGCTCACCACGTTGCCGATGGACTTGGACATCTTGCGACCCTGACCATCCACGGTGAAGCCGTGAGTCAGCACCTGGTTGTAGGGAGCCTTGTCTTTCATGGCCACACCGATCATCAGGGAGGACATAAACCAGCCACGGTGCTGGTCAGAACCTTCCAGATACATGTCGGCTGGCTTGCCGTTGAACTCGGGACGGGCATCAACCACGGAGGCGTGGGTAGAACCGGAGTCAAACCAGACGTCCAGAGTGTCAGGCACCTTGTCGTACATGTCGGCGTCGCTACCCAGCAGCTCGGCCTTGTCCAGATCCCACCATGCCTGAATGCCGGACTGCTCGACACGCTTGGCTACTTCGTGCATCAGGCGCACGGATTCCGGGTGCAGTTCCTGGGTCTCTTTATGGACGAACAGGGAGATGGGCACACCCCAGGTGCGCTGACGGGAGATACACCAGTCAGGACGGTTCTCGACCATCGCCTGAATGCGGTTTTTACCCCAGGCCGGTACCCAGCCGCTCTGGCCTTGCTGGGCAATGCCGTCCTTCTCGATGCGCTCGATCTCTTCCAGCGCGCGCTTGCGCAGCCCCTTCTGCTCCATGCTGATGAACCACTGCGGGGTGGCACGGAAGATGATCGGGGTCTTGTGACGCCAGCAGTGTGGATAGGAGTGGTTGAACACCTTGTGGTGCAGCAGGGCGCCGCGCTCGGTCAGCACTTCGATCACGGAGGCATTGGCCTTGAACACATGCTGACCGGCAAACAGTTCGGTATCCGGCAGGTAAACACCGTTGCTGCCAACCGGGTTGGCCACTTCCAGACCGTACTTCTGACCGACCACGAAGTCTTCCTGACCGTGGCCAGGTGCGGTGTGAACGGCACCGGTACCTGCATCCAGGGTAACGTGATCACCCAGTACCACAGGCACATCGAAGCTGTAGAAGGGATGGTTGAAGCGCAGCAGCTCGAGCGCGGCACCCTTGGCATAGCCCAGATTGTGGAACTTCTCGATACCGGCGCGATCCATGACGTCCTTGACCAGCTCTGCGGCCAGGATCAGACGCTCGGGGTTCTCCCCTTCAACTTGCACCAGCGCATAGTCGAGGTCGGCGTGCATGGCGATGGCGCGGTTGGCTGGCAGGGTCCACGGAGTGGTGGTCCAGATCACCGCAGAGATCGGGCCCTTGCCAGTGTGGCCTTCGGCGCAGTCAAACTTGGCGGCAACGGTCGCCTCATCAACAGCCTTGAAGCGCACATCGATGGAGGGGGAGTTCTTGTCGTAGTACTCAACCTCTGCTTCAGCCAGCGCGGAGCCGCAATCGGTACACCAGTGCACCGGCTTGGAGCCTTTGTGCAAGTGGCCGTTTTCAACGATCTTGGCCATGGAGCGGATGATGTTGGCTTCGGTGCCAAAATCCATGGTCAGGTAGGGGTGTTCCCAGTCGCCCAGCACACCCAGACGGATGAAGTCGGTCTTCTGCGCTTCGATCTGGGTCTTGGCGTATTTGCGGCACTCGGCGCGGAATTCGGCAGCGGAAACCTTCTCGCCCGGCTTGCCGACCATGCCTTCCACTTTCAGTTCGATAGGCAGACCGTGGCAATCCCAACCCGGCACATAGGGGGAATCGAAACCGGAGAGGCCCTTGGACTTGATGATGATGTCTTTGAGGATCTTGTTGACCGAGTGACCGATGTGGATGTTGCCGTTCGCATAGGGGGGGCCATCATGCAGAATGAAAGAAGGCTTGCCCGCTTTGGCGCGGCGAATAGCGCCGTAGAGATCCTGATCGTACCAACGTTTCAGCATGTTGGGTTCGCGTTTGGCCAGATCGCCACGCATCGGAAACTCGGTTTCCGGAAGATTCAGGGTGTGTTTATAGTCGCTCATCAGTCCTGGGTTCCCTTCTTTTCTAAAAGAGTGCTGGGTAAATTGAATTGTGGCAGCCCGAACCAGGCTCGGGCCGCCAGGGCATCTCGTTCGATCTGCTCTTTCAAGGCAGTGAAAGAGGCAAACTTCTGCTCTTCGCGCAGCTTGTGGCGAAGCAGCACCTTGACCTGCTGACCATATAGATCACCAGAAAAATCAAATAGATGTACTTCCAATCTGGCTTGTGTGCCGCTCAAGGTCGGCCGTACACCCACATTGGCGACACCGGGGAAGGTCTTGCCGGAACATATCACTTCCACCGCAAACACGCCACCGACCGGGATCACCTGACGCTTGAGGGCCAGATTGGCGGTAGGAAAACCTATGGTGCGCCCCAACTTGTCGCCGTGGGCCACCCGGCCGCTGATGGTATAGGGACGGCCAAGCATCAGCTCCACCTCCGCCATCCGGCCCGCCTTGAGTGCTTCACGCACCAGGGTGCTGCTGACCCGCTGCCGTTCGAGCTGGAAGCTCTGGGTACTGATCACCTCGAAGCCGAAGCGATGGCCCGCCTCCTCCAGCAGGTGAAAGTCACCTTCCCGCCCCTTGCCGAAGCGAAAATCGTCGCCGACCACCAGGTAGCGCACCCCGAGCTTTTCCACCAGCAACTGCTCGATGAAGGTCGAGGCTGCCTGCTCG
The DNA here is from genome assembly GCF_000801015.1 of Aeromonas sp. ZOR0001. NCBI lineage: Bacteria > Pseudomonadati > Pseudomonadota > Gammaproteobacteria > Aeromonadales > Aeromonadaceae > Aeromonas > Aeromonas sp. ZOR0001. The sequence goes on from NZ_JRJY01000057.1 coordinate 47,003, forward strand.
GCAAAGCGGTGGCTAAAGCGCACGCAGAGCATGCGATCGATATGCAGCCCCTGCAGTGCTTCGTACTTTTCCCGCAACCGGCTCAGCCGGGCGGGCGCTGCCGTGCCGGCAAACAGCTCCAGCGGCTGCGGTTCGAACAGCATGACGCAGGCGGGCAATCCCAGCTGGGCCGCTTTCTCCTTGAGACGTGCCAATACCGCATGGTGACCCTGATGAACCCCATCAAAGTTGCCAATGGTTAATACACATCCCCGGTGACGGGGCTTGAGATTGTGAATGCCGCGAATAAGCTCCATCAGTGCCTTGTGCGTTGCTGCCATGGAAATCGGCGGATTATATATCAGGCAGCAGGCAGGGTCAGCCCTCATAGCCTGATTTCAACTATCCGGGCCCAATCACGCCCCCTGCGGCGCCATGAGGCACTATCCCCATGGCGCCGCAGGATCACGGCTACTGCTGCCCCGATTTAAGGTGACGCGGCCGAATGCCCAGCAGCAGCAACACCACGGCATAGACCGCAGCCCCCAGCGACAGCAGCATGGTCAGCTGCAAACTGGCCTTACCCATGCTCCATGCGCCCCACTGGGCCAAGTCTGGCGACAGATAGGCGAGCACGCCCCCCATCAGCACGCTGGCGACCAGCAACTTGAGGCAGAACACGCCGGTATGGCGGGAGGGACGATAGACGCTCTGCTGGTACAACCCCTTGAACAGCAAGGCCGCATTCAGAGTGCCCGAGCAGGCGGTCGAGAGCGCCAGACCCACGTAACCGAGCGGGTAGATGAAGATGAGGTTGCAAAGCATGTTGGCAATCATCGACATCACCCCGATCCGCACCGGCGTCTTGGTGTCCTGACGGGCGTAGTAACCGGGTGCCAGCACCTTGATCAGCATCAGGGAGAGCAGACCGGTAGTGGAGGCCAGCAGGCTGGCGCTCGACATGCTCACTTCATGCAGGCCGAACTCGCCGCGCATGAACAGTACTCGCAAAATGGGCTCGCGCATCACCGCAATGCCTATCATGGCGGGCAGGCCGAGCAGCATCACCATCCGCACCCCCCAATCCATGGTGCGGGAGAAGTCCGCCGGATCGGCATCCACATGCTTCTTGGCCAACGCAGGCAGGATCACGGTACTGATGGCTACCGCAAACAGCCCGAGGGGGAACTCCAGCAGGCGATCAGAGTAGTAGAGGTAACTGATGGCACCGGTCGCCAGGAAAGAAGCCAGCATGGTGTTGACCAGCAGGTTGATCTGGCTGACCGAGACCCCGAACAGGGCCGGGATCATCAGGGTGCGGATCTTCACCACCCCAGGGTGATTCCATCCCCATTTGGGCCATACCAGCATGTTGATTTGGCGCAAAAAGGGGTACTGGAACAAAAACTGCACCAAACCGCCCAAAAAGACACCAATCGCCAGCGAGATCTCCGGTTTGTCCATCAGTGGCGCAATCCACCAGGCCGCCGCAATCATGGTGATGTTGAGAAACACCGGCGTAAACGACGAGACCGCAAAGCGGCCGAAGGTGTTGAGGATAGCCCCCGCCATGGCGGTAAAAGTGATAAACCAGAGGTAAGGGAAGGTGATTTTGAGCATCAGACTGGCGAGCTCGAACTTCTCGGCCGCAGGGCCGCCATGCAGCCAGTCCCAGAACCAGCCCCAGCCAAACAGCGCGGTCAGCACACCCGAACCGAGCACACCAAGCAGGGTGACCACAGTCACTATCCCCCCCAACGTGCCCGCCACCGCCGCCAGCAATTCACGCACCTCCCCCTCGTCGCCATTTTTCTTGTACTCCGTCATCACGGGAACAAAGGCCTGGTTGAAGGCACCTTCGGCGAACAGACGACGCAGAAAGTTGGGAATGCGATTGGCAAAAAAGAAGACGTCGGCGGCCACCCCGGCACCGAGCAGATTTGCGATGACCACATCGCGAACCAAGCCCATTACGCGGGATGCCAGCGTCATTCCGGACACTATCATGCCGGATTTGATCAATTTCTTACTCAAGACGAGGCCTCTGGAACTGTCAGAATGAAAAGAATGCTGCTAGAATCGGCCGACAGTTTAACCGTCTCCCTACTGACACACCACCGGGAGGCGGTGTTTATTTGCACAAATCATTTGACAATATGTGGTTGGAAGGGCATATTTCCGGGCCTTTTCAATACACTCGCTAAGACAGTTTTAGGAGTTTTACCTTGGCTAACATCAAATCTGCTAAGAAGCGCGCTCTTCAGTCAGAAAAACGCCGTCAGCACAACGCCAGCCGTCGTTCCATGACCCGTACCTACCTGAAGAAAGTCATTGCTGCTATCGCCTCTGGCGACAAAGCTGCTGCGACTGCCGCTTTCGCTGTTGCTCAGCCGATCATGGATCGTATGGCGACCAAAGGCCTGATCCACAAGAACAAAGCTGCTCGTCACAAGAGCCGCCTGTCTGCCCAGATCAAAGCTATGGCTTAATCAGCGTCTGCTGATCAAAGCTGAAAAAACCGGCCTTAGTGCCGGTTTTTTATTTATCTGCGCTGCAATAAAGTCGATGCAGCAAACTGATCATTTCACGCACCTCATGGCTGCGCAGCGAATAGTAGACCGTTTGGGCCTCTTTACGCGTCGTCACCAGCTCATCCCGCCGCAGCAGCGCAAGATGCTGTGACAAGGCCGACTGACTCAATCCCAATCGCTCGTTGAGCTCCCCCACCGACAGTTCACGCTCCAGCAACTGGCACAGAATAAACAGCCGCCGTTCGTTGGCCAGCGCCTTGAGCAAGGCCACCGCTTTACTCGCATTGGCTTCCATCTCTTCAAGTTGCATCACATCTCTCCTCTACCACTCGCCGATGATACGTGGTGACGGGCCGTTTTAAAACGACAGGGTGGCCGGCTGGATGGCGGAGAAGTTCTCCTGGCCGGAAAAGAGAAAGGTAAAATCGCTCTCGCAGACCCGCTTCACCGCCGGATGCTGGATCATTCGCTCGGCGAAGATGACGTAATACTCCTCCATCAGATCCTGAGTTTCCCCGATCAGCATCACCCCCTCCCCCTCGAGGATCTCCTCCCGATAGATAGTCGGGGCCATGAAGATGCCCTGATTGAAGAAGCCAAACGCCTTCATCAAGGCGGCATCATCAAACTCGCCAAGAATGCTGGGAGAAACCCCCTGCTGCTCGAACCACTGGGTCAGCTGACGCCCCATGGCAGTACGGCGACCGGGGATCAGCAGCTTGCGCTCTTCCAGACAGGCGGGAAAGGGCTTTTCGGGCAATGGCGCCTTGCAGAAGAAGCTGACGCCACAGCCGCCCAACCGCTTGGAGAGCAGCCCCGCATGCTGGCTGGAGTCCACCGGACAGTCGGAGAGGATCATATCGAGCTTGTGTTCGCTCAGCTGCTCCAGCAGCAGTTCGTGGGTCGATTCGAAACAGCGCAGATGGATGGAACCATCATTGGGGATGACAGAGAGCAGCACGCGGCTGGCAAGGCGCTTGGAGAGGGCATCGGCGATGCCGACGTCGAACAGGATCTGGCTCTCCTTGCGGTAGTTGACGATATCGAGCATCTCGTAGGAGAGGCTGAACATCTTGTCGGCATAGCGAAACACCAGCTGGCCCAGCTCGGTCGCTTCAAGAGAGCGCCCCTTGCGTTTGAGCAGCTTGCCCCCGAGGCGCTGCTCCAGCAGCTTGATCTGACCGGTGACGGTTTGCGGGGTCAAAAAAAGGGCTTCCGCTGCCTGGGTAACGGAGCCCTTCTTCTGAGTCATCCAGAAATAGTAGAGATGGTTGTAGTTAAGGTGTGACATCCGATGGGGTTCCCGCTTGACGCGGACTCCGGTAGCAGCTGAGTTCAACCGCCAGAATGTCATACATGTCGCTAACCGAGTCAACCTTGTTCGCGCCAAACTGCTCCATCAGACTGGCCTTGAGGCGTGCCTTGTCCGGCATCCGGTCAGCGCAATAACGCTTGTTGGAGCGCTTGACCATCTCGCCAGCCCGACTGCTCAGCGCCCGCTCGGAGAAGGTTTCGCCAAAGCGCGCCTTGGCCTGCTTGTCCCCCAGCAGCAGGGCGCTGTCTACCACCCCGTTCAGATAGGCAGAGCAGTTCGCCGAAGTGGCGTCCTGCTTGCAATCCTCCAGCCCGTCGGCCCATGCCGCGGGGCTCAACAACAGCATCAACAACCCTGTATGCAGCTTCATAGTCCCTCCGTACTCTGTTCCCCTTCACCCTTGGGAAGGGCCATGCGCAAGGCCAGATAGCCGACTACCGCCGCCATGGTGGAGCCCACCAGGATCCCGAGGCGAGAGTAGCTGCCGTAATCCAGCCCACCGTGCTCGAAGGCGAGCGACGCGATAAACATCGACATGGTGAACCCGATGCCACAGAGGATGCTGACCGCAAAGATCTGCTTGAAGTTGACCCCGGGCGGCAACTGGGCGATGCCCAGCTTGACCGACAGCCAGCTGATGGTGAACACCCCTAGCGGCTTACCGATAAACAGCCCCAGCATGATCCCCATCGGCACCGGACTCAGCAGGGAGGAGAGGCCAATCCCCTCCAGCGATACCCCGGCGTTGGCAAACGCAAACAGCGGCAGGATCAGATAGGCACTCCAGGGGTGCAACTTGTGCTCCAGATACTTGAGCGGTGAGGCGTAACGCTTGCCGTTAAGCGGAACCATAAAACCGACTACCACGCCTGCCAGGGTCGCATGGACGCCAGACTTCAGCACCGCAACCCAGAGCACCAGACCAACCAGCATGTAGAGGCTGATCCTGTCCTCACCACGGCGATTCATCCAAAGCAGGGTGAGGGTTGCCAGAATACCGATGGCCAGCGCCTCCAGCGACAACTGCTGGGTATAGAAAAGCGCGATGATGATGATGACGCCCAGGTCATCCATGATGGCCAGCGCCAACAGGAATACCTTGAGGCTCACCGGCACCCGCTTGCCAAGCAGCGCCATCACCCCGAGGGCAAAGGCGATATCGGTCGCAGCCGGAATTGCCCAGCCAGCGCGTGCCACTTCATCCGAATAGTTGAAAAAGGCATAGATCAATGCCGGAGCCAGCATGCCGCCCACCGCCGCAATAGCCGGAAAAGTCGCTTGCACCCGAGAGGAGAGCGCCCCCTCCAGCATTTCACGCTTCACTTCCAGACCAACCAGCAGGAAGAAGATCGCCATAAAGCCATCGTTGATCCAGAGCAGCAGTGGCTTGTTGATGTCGAGAGCCGCGATGCGCACCTGCACCGGCGTGTCGAGAAACGCCTGATACCCGCCAGCCAGCGCGGTATTGGCTAAAATCATTGCCAGCATGGCAGCCATGATCAGAATAATTCCGGAGGCGGCCTCCAGCTTCAGGAACTTTTTGATTACGTCACTCATGGTTAAATTTTCCACTGTATTGCTTTGGTTTGAGTCTATCCCTTGCAACAACCAATGGAAAATCGTTTCTTGCTGCTCAATACAACGAAAAAACCGAAAGCAAAATAGAACATACCTGCTATAAGCAGGTTTTTCCTCGTCTCTGGCCACCATCTTATTAATCAATAAAATGAATTTTCAATTATTTAACTGCATAAAAAAGGCGCCCTGAGGCGCCTTGCTATCAGATGGCGACGGGCGCCTTGATGCCGGGATGGGGGTCATAACCCTCGATCTCGAAATCCTCGAACTTGTAATCGAAGATGGAGTCAGGTTTGCGCTTGATCACCAGGGTCGGCAGCGGGCGCGGCTCGCGGGAGAGCTGCAGCGCAGTCTGCTCCATGTGGTTGGAGTAAAGATGCACATCACCGCCAGTCCAGACGAAGTCACCCACTTCCAGATTGCACTGCTGGGCCATCATATGGGTCAGCAGGGCGTAGCTGGCGATGTTGAACGGCAGGCCGAAAAAATTTATGCAACACAAAAACTGCACAAAACACCACTAACACTGAACCTAGCACCAAAAAACCTCTTGTGCAAAACAAAAACTGCACACTTCGGGGGCTATGATCCCCTTTTAAGAGGGGGTCATTGTGCAAAATCAGCTGGCACAGCTCCCAAGAGAAGGAAGGATAGAAGTCACGCACCTATACTGCGCGACCTGGAAACTATATGACCTGCAAATGCTGGACATCTGGGGTCATGTTGTTGAAATCGACTTATATAGAAGGGATGACATTAGCGGACTGACGCGGAACTCCCCAACGCCCTCATTACCTCCTCTACGGCTGCCAACCGTCCTCGTAAACTCCGAAACTCCTTACAGGTGTGCCTAAGCACATTATCAATGGTCGCCTCTAACGCGGGGAAATCTGTTCGTAGCTCACAATATTCGGCGAACGTAGCCTGGTATCCCTGGAGCTCAAACCGATAAGAGCGTGCTCTAGCCTCTAGCACCTTGCTCCCTTCATTCCTGACTTCCACGACAGGCTTTTGCTCGACCTGAGTCACTGGAACCTGCGGGCCAAGTAGATCCTCCCGAACGCCTGCTGGAGTAGGAGTTGGTTGGCGTATTGGTGGCGGGCCTGTATGCTGGCTACCGGTTTGTCTGCACGAGTCTGCGCCTGCTCTGCTGGGCACATGTACTGCGCAACGTGGCTGTTATCGCCCAGAGTGGGGGATCTGTTTCGTCAACGCTTACTTTCGTTGGTTGAGACGACCAAACGCTTGGGACGTTGCCCCCAAGAGTGACTGCATACCATTGTCCGAGCCCGCATCGAGAAAACGGATTACCCCATTCCCTCCGAACTGTGTGCATCAAGCCCCTGACGCTGAACGGTTACATCAAGAGGCGCTTCTGAACGCAATCAACCCCCTCAAAAGCCTCTCCACGGCCTCCAGCCTGCCCCGCAAATCGCGTTTCTCTGCAACGGTATTGCTGATGGCACTTTCAATCGCTGGATCCAATATGGAGAAGTCCACTCTTAATTGCTGGTACTCAGCGAGCATTGAATCACATTCCTGCAACCCCTTACGGTAGTGCTGTGCTCTCGCGATCAGTCCTTCCAGGACGGATTCATACGTTTCCGACTTACGCTCCTTACCCGATTCCGTTACAAGCGCACAAGGCCCAATAAATTCCTCTTTGAAATGCACTTCATCGAACTTGGGAGTCCTGATGAAATGAGAACAGCGCTTCCCATCATCAACATGCTTCCTTTTTAGAAGTCCCTTATTTACGAGCTTGATCAGATGCCGATAAATGAAGGTATAACGATAACGCCGCTGACGTATCTGCGATTCTGCTTTGTCACCAAAAATGGCATTTACAAATCCTATCGCAGTGAAGTCATCCATCTGCCATCGAATGAGTGCGGTGTAGAGCGCGGTTGGTAACCACACGGTCTGGGAGCTCATAAGTAATCCTGGGCCTCGAACGAAAACACTTAGTGGAAATCTAAACTCGTTTGCGGATTATAATCCGTGGTCGTTAGCCAGACAACCAGAGATAGTGCTCGCCAGCGAGAGGCGAGACATGCAAGAGCTAGCAAAAAAATTTGGTGATGCTGTACGTGATAGACGGCTTCAATTGGGCGTATCGCAAGATGCACTCGCATATGCGGCCGAAATTGATAGAAGCTACGTAGGACGAATTGAGCGTGGTGAGGTCAATGTCACCCTGGAAAAGGCTTATCGTCTTGCCAGGGTTATGGGGTGTGACATTCGCGATCTGCTGCCATAGATATATTTGCCAAATAATTATCTCTTCACCCAGATAAAACTAAATTTCCCTATAATTATTCACAGTGATGGCATAGCGAGTACCATCAGGCATATGAGTGAGCAGACCTAAGGGCATCTGCGTGTGCGTGGCTTCATGCAGCGCAAGCTGCAAGCTCCCAAAAAGCATTCGAAACGAAAACGAGCTCCCGCCTTGTCTATCTACTGGTTGCTGTAGCGCCACACAGCAGCAATAAATCCAGTTTTTCATTAGCTCCGGTCTGAGATTTTCAGCCTGGATCTCCATCCTCATCACCAGCTCTACCAGCTCTACCAGCTCTGCTGTTCTGCTGCATGTGTTATATTCGGCTCAAACATTGAGCCGAATGATGGGCTGGGTCGGCTCATTATTGAGACCCTAGCACGTTGGATGAGGAAATAATGGAACCATTTTGGATTTGGCAACAAGCTGATTGGCCCCATTTTCGTTGGCAGGATAGCGAGATATTGCCCAGATTACGGCATGCTCAACGCAGGCTGGGAATGCTAATAGGTAGTCATTCCAGATTGGGAAACTCCGACCAAACGTTGGATACGTTACTGGCTAACATCATCTCCTCATCCGCTATTGAGGGTGAGCGTCTCAATGCCCAATCCGTGCGTTCCTCCTTGGCTAGGCGGTTAGGGGGATCAGAAACTCCGTCCTATCCCGTGTCAGATCGCTCAGAGGGGCTCGCGGCCATGATGCTGGACGCCATCGACAATCATGGACAGCCATTGACGATTGAGCGGCTTTACCAATGGCATCGTTGGCTGTTCCCCGCCAACGAATGGTCGGTGCAGCCAGTGAACGTAGGGCAGTTGCGAGGAGATGAGCCGATGCAGGTTGTCTCTGGGCGTGTTGATCGCCCCACCGTGCATTTTGAGGCACCGCCCAGAGCAACACTGGACGATCAACTGGCCGAGTTCATCCCCTGGTTTAACCAGACTCGGCATGACCCCACGATGGATCCCCTTCTTCGTGCGGCAATCATCCATTTCTGGTTCGTGACCCTGCATCCCGTTGATGATGGTAATGGGCGGCTCACGCGGGCATTGACCGATCTCGCGCTGTCACAGGCTGACAGCCAAAGCATCCGGCTGTATGCCATGTCAGTTGCGATTCTAGAGCTGCGGGGTGACTACTATCGAGCGCTTGAGTCAGCGCAGAGGGGCTCGCTAGATATTACCTCCTGGATCTGTTGGTTCCTCGACACACTGGATTACGCCATAGAGCTGGCGTTACAGGTTATTGACCGTTCTCTTGCCAAAAAACATTTCTGGTTGCAGCACTGTCATGATGGTCTGAGTCCAGAGCAAACCAAGGTTATTAACCGTTTATTGGATGGCGGCCAACAAGGTTTTGAAAATGGCATCAGTGCCAGTCAATATCAAAAAGTCGCCGGAGTCAGTAAGCCCACGGCCACACGCCATCTGGCTGCATTGGTGAAAAAGGGATGTATTGAGAAATTACCTGGTGGCGGACGCAATACACGCTATCAGATCCGCTTGCACACCGAGGGAGTTTGAAAAAGCATCGCCATGGGGTGTTATTTTTATTTGGTAGATAAAATCTGCGATTAACGTACCGATGACGATCTTTAGTTAAATATTGACACCATGATGAGTGCCGTCAGGCATATGAACAAATAAACTCAACCGACAGTCATGGCTCTCAACTGATTTTTTGAGCGACAACAAACCATCGAGAACATCGGTATCTATCGTAGGAACATCACCCGTCCCGAGATTTGCAAGCAATTTAGTCACACTCAGACGAACCAATTGCTCGTCTGCGATCTCTTGGGCTCTCTGGACAACCTCGGGTGATTCGGATGAGATGATATCCTCTAATGTTCTCCCCATATGGGCTCCTACTAGAAATAGAATTAAAGGCCCACGCCGAGCTGGCATGGGCTCTCAGCACTAGATCAAAAACTCTTCCAATGCACGACCATTAGCCACTGCTTCTGCGATGGTCTTGGGCATGCGACCTTGGCCAGTCCAGGTTTTCTCCTGACCGTCTTCGGTGTATTTGTATTTTGCAGGACGAGGAGCGCGCTTGCTCTTTACTGTACCCTCTGCTTTTGCAGTGGTTGCAGTACCAACAAGCTCACTCGGATCTATGCCCGCTTGTTTCAGCAGCTCGGTAAACTCAGCCAGTTTTTGCAGGCGTTCAGCGGACTCTTCTCTCAATTTGCTCTCTTGCTGCTCACGCTCAGCAAAAATCTCTTCGAATTTTTCTCTGATTTCGACCAGCTGCTCGAAAGAGAGCTCGCGCAATGCAGCTCGCAGACTACGAATATTCATCAGTATTTTCAAAAAATCGTTCATTTTTATCCTCATGTATCACATTTTTATATCAGGAAAATTATCTCTCAATCCCAGCATCAGCTCCACTGTTTTTGGCACCAAGATGATTCGAAAAAGCATCATTTAAAAATCCTGAGCTAAATTGCGTTTGGATCTACTTATTGGCCTAGCTCCAATCTGCTATGAAAATATGTAGCTAAAAATTAAATCCAAGTGGTAGTGAGCGTTGAGACCACCTCACCAGATGAGCCGATGAAGGATCTTGTTCGGCTCACGAAATGAGCCGATAGGACAATATCATTGGCTCACAGAATGAGTCGATGATAAGAAATTTTAGATTTGCCCCTTGAGGATCCAGACACTTCGCCCCTCTTAACTTAAGAGGAAGTCTTGGATGACTAGGCCACTACACATCCATGTCTCCAGAAAGCAAAAAACCCCGCAACGAGGCAGGGTTTCAGCATTTTTTCAACTTCGCACTCAGGGTAACGACTCTCCCTTGTTTCAACTTCGCACTTAGGGTAGCGAATCTCCCTGTGCCTTGATTCTATGAAAGGTGAAGCCGCTAGTCAACATTATTACTGGCATAACCAGCATTGAGCACTTATTTGATATGTTATTTTTGGATGCCTTTGCACTCAAATTTTGGAGGTGTTTTCCAACCTGTAACGCGCCCGCTGCGTTTGTTGACCCTTCGGTATTCATTCCCCAACAGGATTTCCCATTCAGAGCCGTTCTCCGATAGAACCTGAAAAGTAGTCCCCAGCTCAATGCCTAAACCTGGTTCAGTACAGACCAACTCGGTCATCAGCCCTCCTCAATGTAGGGGCATTTGGTTGTTAATTTTCCACTCAAAACGACAGTTTGGGGTAGGATAGCTCATGAGAGGTCGTGTTTGTACAATGAGGAGTGCTACATGATGCCCTATGCAACCTGTCATCCTAGTAGTGACGCAGTTACTCCGAACCGTCTCCTAGAAGGTCTTGGTATTCCTCGTGACCCACTAGGAGCACATCTATGGATCGTGGCTGGCGTAGCTCCTGGCAGCATTCATCGACTGGCTGAATTGATGAGTGCAGACATAGGTTTGATATGCCGCTTAGTAAGCATTAGCCGCCACACTGTTGCTCGCAAGCTGAGGATTGGGGCTCCCCTATCAATCTCTCAGGGTGCCAGGGTATACGGCGTTGTACAGGCACTCGATGCGGCACTATCCCTCAACAAGAACGATACTGCCAAGGCGTTGTCATGGCTAAACAGACCAGCCTGGGGCCTCGGTGGCGTGGCTCCAGCCACATTGCTGAATACACCGATGGGGGTTCAGGCAGTTATCCATTTGGTGGGGCGGATTCAGCATGGGGTGTGCAACTAAATCGAGGGTTCTGATAGGCGAATCCCCACAGAATGCTTCAAAAACAACCAATCTCATCATTTTTTGAAATTTATTTCATTTACCCCACTTGAAAAATTCGGAAAACTGTCCATTTACTAATTATGAGAGCTTCAATTAAATTTAAGCAGCTCACCATTATTCCGCTGCTACGCAGCGAAGATAAACCAGTTTTGTACACCCACGGCTATTATTTCATCAATAAACACTCATAATTGAAGGTCATAACAATCTAATAACGAATTCTATCGAAGGAGATACCCTTACAATAACTGGTTAAATTAGTGCCTAAGGCACTGAATAGTAAAACTTCAATTTATTTCTTGCATATATATCAATCATATGGGATTCACGCTACATGGTGTCATGAACAGTAGTTATTGATATGCACTCGTAAATTCGATTCTTACCATCGCGTTTAGCGTTGTAAACCTGAATGTCAGCTGCATTTATAAGCTCTTTTGCACTAATATCTTTTTTACTAACAGCAACCCCACCACTGAGTGTTACTCGAAGAGCATCTTCACGCCAGTCCAGATGCTCAACACCATGCCTTAATGCCTCCAGTAAAGATATCGCTAAGTTCCCTGAGCCCACTTCAAACAATACAGCTAATTCTTCTCCACCATATCGACAGAACCAGCCATGCTCATAAAAAATTGAATTTCCAAGTTTCGCTACTCTTTTTAATACAGAGTCACCAGTTTGGTGTCCGAACGTATCGTTCACTTTTTTAAAGTCATCTAAATCTAACAGTGCTAAATAAAATGGTTCTTGCTTTTTTAATAGCTGAGATAGCTTTATGTCAAAAAATCTACGGTTGTATAAACCTGTCAGTTGGTCAACATTAGCCTGTAAGCGAGCTTCTGATAATTCATGTGTCGATTTTGCCACTTCGTCATACACATGTGATAACTCAACCATTCTATTCTTAGGTGATTTTAATGAATTGTTACGACTTGACCGAATAACATTTGATAGCTCATTGAGCATTTTTTGAAAATATTTAGACCAAGCCAAAGCTAGCAAGAGATAAAAAATGCAGGTCAGTGCGATGATACCTTGAACATTAAGCGACACACTCTCAATGACACCTTGTAATGTAGATTCTGGAACGACACTAACCAAGATCCAGTCTTGACCATCGACTTTGTTATATGCCACAAACATCTCAGATTCTTTATCATGGAATACGCCTTTTTCTTTTGTGAACTTTGAAAGCCAGGTCATATTTTTCATGGGAGTAAACATTAGCTCTTTATCTGGATGAACTAAAATCTTACCAGCCCCATTCACCAACATCTGATACCCAGCATCTTGCTTATAATTAAGCCACTTTGATATGGGTTGAAGTAATGTATCAATTGAAAAAACACCAACTAACTTCCCTGTCGGATCTTCAATTGTTTTAGCTAATGAGAGGGATAGCGTTCCGTAAATGTAGTCGTAATATGGTTCAGTCCAAACCATCTTGCCTTTATTTTTAACGGCAAGTTGATACCATGGCCTTATGCGTGGGTTAAAATTTGAGTCTGGTTGCCATTCAGGATGAACAAGCAATTGTCGATGCTCTGTGCCAACATAGATGTATTGTAGCCCAGCAGTTTCCTGATAACGCCGCCAGTCCTTTAAGTATTCAGACTGATGTTTGATCTTGTTATCTATAAAGTCTTTATAATCAACATTGCGATAGATAAGCTCAAACTGTGTTGTGAGGGTATCAATATATGGCTTAATCAAAACATTATGAAGTTGATCATTCTTGGATACTAACTGTTGCTGTAAATCACGTTGCAGAGTGACGGTCATATGATAGTAATAAATAGCCCCGAGAATTAATATGGGGACGAAAAGCAGAACTAACCCAAGACGCATGCGGGAAATCAATGACCATGTTTTCCACTGGGTTTTATCACTCATTACACCGACATCCTGTCTGAAAAAATCTGATGGGCTAACCATACCAGAAAGCTTTAAATGAGCCCATCATTGTGATCACCCTCCTCGAACCTGAACGAGCCCCCTCAGGACGACTTGCTCGATAACTACTTACTACCGTTCATACAATCTGAACGTTAAGGTTTGTCTACGATGAAGACGATGGCCTGAGCTTTAAAGTCATAAGTGTCTGAATATATTATATTTTCAATGGTATGTGTCACACTGCATCAAATTTATAGTAACAATAGCCAAAGCCCCGAACACATCTACAGAGACACCTTCAGGCACAGTGTTCAGATCTAATCGCCTGGCCTCCCCAAACAACCTAGTGGTGTGCTGTTCGAGAATCTCATCCAGCTCTAAAGATGAGATGAATCTTCTCCAGCGAGGGTGAGCCTTAAAGTCCTCTATAACGCAGTGTTGCAAGCATAAATGTGGGACTTCGACCCACCCGCCTGAGTCAACGGAGGTATGTACCTTGGCTTGAAAAATGACTCTGACCATCGTGAAACATCCAGATGCAAAAACTGGGAGACTTGATGATATGAGGTTAGTTCATTAATGACAAACAAGTTAACTGCGGAATGGCTTTTTGCTAGGATGGTCGAATAAAACTAGGGGGATTCTAGGCGAGCTCTTGTTTGTCGAGCGAGCGACAACCACGCTACCAAGAGTGCAAACACTGCTCCTGTCATCAAAGATGAGATGGCTCGAAATCATAGGTCTACCTACTGTAATATACTGTCAGTACATCAGATCTACAGATGCACAGTATATGTTGGCAGCGTACAGTGCCCACACAACAAGGAGATGTTGATGCAAAGCCCTGTAGTACCGGATAACGAACCGCTTCGCTTAGACGCATTGCGCCGTTTAGCGATACTTGATAGCCCCGCAGAGGAGCGTTTTGACCGGATTACCAGGATGGCTCGCAACATGTTTGATGTGCCCATCGCATTGGTTTCATTGGTGGATGAAAACAGACAGTGGTTCAAGTCATGTTGTGGGTTGCCGGTATTGGAGACACCGCGAGACATTTCTTTTTGTGGTCATGCAATTCTCGGTGAAGAACTGTTTGTAGTTGAAGACGCGGCCCAAGATCCACGATTTTCTGACAACCCCTTAGTCACGGGGGAACCACACATTCGCTTCTATGCAGGCCATCCACTAGAAGTTGGGAACGGTTTGAAGCTGGGTACATTGTGCATCATAGACTCTAAACCCAGGGGTTTTAGCCCACGAGACCAAGCGCTGTTAGCTGATTTGGCATCCATGGTTGAGAGTGAGTTACAAGCCGTTCAGAGAGCAACCATAGATGAATTGACGGGGATAACTAACCGTAGAGGATTCATGCTGCTCGCCGAAAAAAGTTTGAAATATGCATTTCGTGTAAAACACCCAGCGGCCTTACTTTTTTTAGATCTAAATCACTTCAAACTAATTAACGATAAGTTTGGTCATGACATTGGCGATGACGCGTTGCGACATATGGCCGAGTTGTTATGCCGAGTATTCCGCGATGTTGATATATTCGCTCGCCTTGGTGGGGATGAATTCGTTGTCCTTTTACCTGGCACTGGTAGTGAACATTGTCAGAGAATTAAAGAGCGGCTGAATCATGCAATAGATGACTTCAATAGTCATAGTGGTAAGCCATACCAGTTGTCATGCTCCTTAGGAATTGTTATTTACGATGCTAGTATTCCACCTGATTTAGATCAACTACTCCGGCAAGCAGATGAGGAGATGTATGTATGCAAAGGGCAGCGTTCATAATAGGCATCGATTCATTCTATGTCGTTCGGCGTTGTAACTCTAGATACAGGGCGTGCGAGTAATCTTTAAAGTTAAATATGTAAATATTATAAAGCAATCCAGTAGTCATCATATATTTTTCATTTAAAAATGAAGAAAGTTTAATTTTGAGCTATATTGAGCGTATGATATGTCAATGTGAGATCTATATGTTTTCACAAAACCTTATAAAAAACATATTTTATATTTTTTTTCATTATATTCTCGCTAGGTGTAAGTGCTGTTGAAAACACTATAGTTTTGGTGAGTTCAGATGACACCTTCAAATCAAGGTATGGATGTTGGCTTCATAATATTTACAGCGAGGCATTCTCCAGACTAGGATATAAACTAATTTATCGTGGCGTTCCTGGTGGACGAGCCCCAATTCTGGCTGAGAATGGAAGTGTCGATGGAGAGATACATCGACCATTAGAATATCAGCAACAAACAAAAAATATGATTAGAGTGAACGAGTCACATTTTTATGTGACTATCGAGGCATATGTATATGATAAAAAGTTAGAATTTAATTCTTGGGATGACTTAAACAAAGATGGTTTAAAGATTGAGTTTAGAAGAGGTTCTAAGCGCGCAGGAGAGGTTCTCTCAAAGTTGATTAAAACATCTTTACTTACTGATGTGAATACGACAGAACAGGGATTGAAAAAACTGATAAAAGGGCGTACAGATATATTTATTGAGCAAACCCTTGTATTTGATAAAAACAAAAAAGACCTACTTGAAAGCTCACCAGAATACGAAAAAGTACATTCGGCTGGCGTTGTAGATAAATTAGAAGGCTATGCCTATCTTAATAATAGGCATTTTACGCTAGCACAAAGATTAGCCTCTACGCTAAACATGATGAAAGTGGAAAATAAGATTGAACAGTTGAAAGATAAATATTGCTACCATGATTAACTAGAAATATTTTTTGCCGCGCATTGTAATATCATCCTCCATGGTCTCCCCTTAGCCGCAAGGCTTCCATTGAGGCCGCTCATGATGTGATGCTGGCTTGGTCTCCTGTCGAGTTGAATCCCATGCGAGAAGCTAATGTGTTAACGATCACACTACAACTAAAATCCGTCATATGTAATGCTACATTCCATTCTGTTGCATCTCAAAGAATGCCATACTATTTGCATTTAAAACCGATATGAAAAAAGGAAGCAAGGATGCAACCTCTTCATGAAACCTCAGATCCCGACTTTCTACGCCTAGATGCGTTACGCCGTCTTCAAGCACTTGATTCCCCTACAGAGGAACGTTTCATTCGTATAACAAGGATGGCTCGTAATATTTTTGACGTGCCTATTGCCCTAATATCCTTTGAAGATAATGAGCATGGATGGGCTAAACCTTGTTATGGTCTAAACATGCATGAACCACTTCCGAATATCTCCTTTTGTAAAAAAGGGTTTCTCACAAAGAGCATGCTTGTTATAGAGGATACAACTCAAGATCCCCTATATGCTGAGAATCCGATGGTTATTGGGGAGCCATATATTCGCTTCTATGCTGGACACTCATTAGTCATAACGAATGGACTGCACATTGGTTCCTTGTGCATTATAGATCGGAAGCCAAGGTTTTTTGGTGACAAAGAGAGACTTTTATTTACTGACTTAGCATCTACAGTTGAGAGCGAGTTACGTGCTGTACAAATGGCTACAATAGATGAACTTACTGGGATCACTAATAGACGAGGGTTTATTCTTTTAGCTGAGAAATATTTGCAGCATGCATTTAGAACAAAGAGAAGTCTTTCATTATTGTTTATCGATTTGAATAATTTTAAATCGATAAACGATCGCTTTGGTCATGATGTGGGAGATGATGCATTGTGCCAAGCTGCCAGACTAATAAATATGGTTTTTAGAAACTCTGATATTTGTGCAAGATTAGGTGGTGATGAATATGTAGTTTTAGTTCCTGAGACAAACAATGAGTATTTACAATATATGCGTAGTAGGATAAATATCTCATTTGATGAATTCAACTTACACAGCGGTAAAGCCTACACCCTATCTTGCTCAGTAGGTATAGTGAGCTATAATCCCACGACTCCACCAGATCTAAACATGTTACTTCGATTAGCAGATGACGAAATGTATCGTTGCAAGCAAGATGGATAAATTAGATGCTAGCCATGGGTAAATTAATTATGTGTTCTCAGCAGGAGATTAATGAGTTACAATGATAAGAGCAACATGAACTTTTTTATCTGTGCTCATTCAGATTATTAAATCTACTTAATAGTTCTGTTGTGCGCCCATATAGTGACGGCGACTCTTGATTTTAGATTAAGTTTTCTTAAAATATTTTTCACATGTATTTTTACAGTCCCTGGTGATATGAATAAAAGTTTGGATATAACTTTATTCGAGTGGCCCTCAGCAAGAAGCTTTACTACATCAATTTCCCTATGGCTTAATGATTCGATAATGCCAACATTTATTTCTGATGATAAACTTAACATGAGTTTATTTTTTGGCTGAGGGCTTTCAACTGATGCATCTGCACATATACTCTTAATGTAGCTGATTAAATCAAGCGGTTCAATATCTTTTAAAAGATATCCATTTGCTCCGAACCTAAACGCTTCTACAACATCAATTTCCAAATCTGACTCGGTGAAGATAACGACCTTGCTTTTTATTTTCTTTGCTCTGATTCTCTTCAGCGTTTCTAATCCATTAAGCACTGGCATTTGAAGGTCAAGCAATATTAAATCTGGTTCATATTCTACTGCCAGATCTAATCCTTCTTTACCATTGCCAGCCTCTGCAATCACCTTCATAAGGTGATCTGTTGAGAGTGTAGCTTTGACTCCTGCCCGCAATATAGCGTGGTCATCTACAAGCAATACTTTTAATGCTTGCATTTCTTCGATTGAAACTTTGTTATCCATAACTACATTCTCAATACCATGCTAGCGTCACATTACACCATACGTGCATAAAAAAAACACTATAAATCAACACGTTAACCAATATTCAGGATGCAACTCTATAATGGCCCATAGCTATGTATCTTTATCATTTTAACCCCAGTCGTTTGGCTAGACGATGTAAGTTACCACAATCAATGTCTAAGGCTCGTGCTGTTGCAGCCCAATTATCATTATGATCTGCTAGTACCTTTTTAATTAACGCAGACTGAAATGCATCAGTTGATGCTCTCAAACCCATTTGGTTACTAGCGAAGTCATCCATATTTTCGGTAGGACTTATGCCAGATTGAGGCATTGGTGGTATAGCTATACTGAAATGATGGGTTGCAAGCGTCAGAACCGGACTTCGTTGCTCTGCTCTAGCCAATACGGCACCACGATGAATGGCATGCTCCAGTTCGCGCACATTACCAGGCCAGTCATAGCCCTTCAAAAGATGCAGTGCTTGAGGTTGGATCCGCAGTTGCTCTAACCCCATACTCACTCGACAGCACTCGCAAAAGTAACCAGCCAGCAAGGAGATATCATCCTCTCTGTCTCTCAAGGCTGGTACATGTATAGGGAAAACACTCAGGCGATGATAGAGGTCTGCTCGAAACTCGCCATCGATGACCGCTTTCTTCAAGTCTCGATTCGTTGCAGCAAGCACACGTACATTGACTTTTAGTGGAGTGTCATCACCAATCCGCTGCAAGTCTCCATATTGAATGACACGTAGCAATTTTGCCTGCAATGATAAGGATAATTCACCAATTTCATCCAGGAACAATGTGCCCTTATCCGCTAGTTCAAATTTACCCGCACGGTTATGAATAGCGCCTGTAAACGCTCCCTTCACATGTCCAAATAGTTCACTCTCTGCTACGGATTCCGGTAGAGCTGCGCAATTGAGATATACCAATTTGCGATCTGCACGTGGCGAGCCAAGATGTACAGCTTTTGCTATTAACTCCTTACCTACACCCGTTTCGCCCAAAATCAGGACGTTTAAATCAGTATTAGCAACTATATCTACCTCATGCTTTAGCTGCTGCATCGCCTGAGAATGCCCGATTATCTCGAACCTATCTGCACCTGTTGGTGTTGAAGGTATTAATGGCTCACTGCTCTGGCGAGCTAAACGCTCTAGTAGTAATGAGTTACTTAACGCCGCTGCCGCTAGCGCACCAACTAAACGCAACTCTTCATCGCTAATGTCATCAAACTGGGCAGGATTCATTCCATCGATGGTCAATGCACCAATCAAGACTTGATCGGAGAACAAAGGTAAACCAACACAAGCATGCACCTTAAATTCTGCATGATCAGGGATCAAGCCATCATAGGGGTCTGGCAAGTTACTATCTGCCGGAAAGCGTACTACGTCACCAGCACGAGCAATTGCCTCCATGCGTGGGTGCTCCTTGATGGCGAAACGGCGTCCTAATACGTCCTGCATTAAGCCATCGATGGCGAGCGGGATGAACTGGCCTCCTTCGTACCGTAGCAAGGCTGACGCATCTGAGTTCAGTAGGCTGCGAATACTCTGGATAAGGCGGTGGAATCTGTCTTGATGTGAAATCCCCAGCTGTATGTCTATAGCAATACGAGCCAAACTGTCTGTCGAAATCATCGTTAGTGTCCAAATGACATTAATGCTGTCATTTAAACAATATCAACGCTATGTCATTTTAACAAATCAATAAATTAAATCTCATAAAAACAATAAGTTATGGGTTGGCATGTTAGCTGCAATAGTTGATATCAAGAAATACCAACTATTACATACTGAGGAATTGCCAGATGACCATTCATGTCAAAAACAACATTCACTGGGTCGGCCAACGGGACTGGGAAGTTCGAGATTTTCATGGTACTGAGTACAAGACAAACAAGGGGACGAGCTACAACAGCTATCTCATCCGTGAAGGGAAGAACGTGCTGATTGATACAGTCGATCATAAGTTCAGCCGAGAGTTCGTTCAAAACCTTGCAGCAGAGATCGACCTTAACCTTATCGATTATGTGGTGATCAACCATGCTGAGGAAGATCACGCAGGGGCACTGACCGAATTGATGGCTCGTATCCCAGGCACTCCGATTTACTGCACTCACAACGCTATCGACTCAATCACGGGACACCATCATCATCCTGAATGGAACTTCCATCCAGTCAAAACAGGCGACAGTCTCGACATCGGTAATGGCAAGCAGCTGGTGTTCATTGAAACACCTATGCTGCACTGGCCCGACAGCATGATGACCTACATGACTGAGGACGCAGTGTTGTTTTCTAACGATGCCTTCGGTCAACACTATTGTGATGAGCATCTGTTCAATGACGAAGTAGATCAAACCGAATTGATGGAGCAGTGCCAACGGTACTACGCAAATATCCTCACCCCATTCAGCCCACTTGTGACAGCTAAAATCAAAGAGGTGCTTGGATTCAACCTGCCAGTAAGCATGGTGGCAACCTCCCACGGTATTGTCTGGCGTGAGGATCCGACCCAAATTATTCTCAAGTATCTGGAGTGGGCAGACCACTACCAAGAAGATCGTATCACCCTGTTCTATGACTCGATGTCAAACAACACCCGTATGATGGCCGATGCCATCGCACAGGGTATTCACGAAGTTGACCCTGGGGTCGCAGTCAAGATCTACAACGTAGCCCGCCACGATAAGAACGAGATCCTGACACAAGTGTTCCGCTCCAAGGGAATACTCGTGGGCTCATCCACAATGAACAACGTCATGATGCCTAAGGTGGCAGGCATGCTGGAGGAGATAACTGGCCTGCGCTTTAGAAACAAGCGTGCTTCTGCATTCGGCAGTTACGGCTGGACTGGTGGTGCAGTAGATCGTATCCAGACCCGATTGATGGATGCAGGCTTTGATATCAGCATTTCTCTGAAAGCCAAATGGCGACCAGATGGTTCTGCACTGGCAGAGTGCCGAGAGCATGGACGCCAGCTCGCTCGTCAATGGGCGTTACATCCTATTGAGGTGCCTCGCCCAGAAAAAGCAGCCCATCAAGTGCCATTCACTGTTGATATCTCCCCTGTAGAGGAGACCACCCAGTCAGTTGTAGCCGGAGTAGACGATGAGCAAGCAATGCTTTGCACAGTCTGCCAGTGGGTTTATGACCCCGCCTTAGGTGAACCGGATCAATTGGTTGCGGTTGGCACTCCCTGGAGCCTTGTACCGGAGAGTTTCCTTTGCCCTGGTTGCGGCATCGGCAAGGAGGTATTCGAACCATGCGCAGTGGAGGCATGTGTATGAGCGCATTAAATGAGCATTATGCTGGTTCCAGCCAGGATATAGTCATCATCGGTAGCGGCTTTGCCGCTCAGCAGTTGGTAAAAAGCTTGCGTAAATTAGATGGTGAAAGACCGATCCGTCTTATTACCGCTGATAATGGCAATGAATATAACAAACCGGACTTGAGTCATGTGGTCAGTCGTGGTTACACCGCCAGCGCAATGACAAAGTTGACGGGGGCTCAATTTGCTGAACAGCAACGTATCATTCTGTCACCTAATACGATTGTGCATAGCATTAGTCCGAATAACAAAATGGTACACACAAATAATGGCGATTTTTCTTATGGCCAGCTAGTGCTGGCAACTGGGGCCAGTTCTATACTGCCTCCCGTTCCCAACTCGGATAAAATGGTAACCCTCAATAGCCAAAATGATTATGCCAATGCCGAACAATTAATTAAGAATGCAAAACGCATTATGGTACTCGGAGCAGGTTTGATCGGCTGTGAGTTGGCTATGGATATGGTGGGCCAAGACCGAATTGTGACGCTTGTAGATCTGGCGGACAGCCCCCTAAGTACATTAATGCCAGCCGCATTGAGTCAACCGTTACTGCAAGCCTTACGGGGGCAGGGGGTTGACCTAAAACTTGGTCTAGGTATCAAGTCGATACAAAGAGAAGATGCCAACGAATCCTTTACGATAGAGCTCACTGACAGCAGTTTCAGTGAACAGGATCTTGTCATTTCAGCTATAGGTCTACAACCGAATCTATCCTTAGCGATGAATGCAGGGTAATCCCCCCGAAAAACTGAGGTGCTCATAAGTAGAATTTT
>NZ_JRJY01000055.1:0-644 GCF_000801015.1 Aeromonas sp. ZOR0001
ATCAAAGCCAAGGGATTGGGGCGCGTAGGCTTTGCCAGCCAAGGCACGGGGTCGCCTGAGTGGATGATGCGACAAGAGCACCGGAGCCCCTGCTACACCACCCGCTGGGAAGACCTGCCGGTGGCGAGGTAGTCCTGAGTCGGTTAGTTGCGGGGCTGGATGGTTTACGCGTCAGGATCCAGTACCTCCCAACGTCCGCTCTTACGCGGCCCAACAAAACGTAATCGCCCTTCTTTGACCAGCATGGCAACAGCTCTCTCCACTACACTTCATCTGCTATTGCATATGTGCTGAACTAGTTGCTCAAATTTGATGAAGTACTACTGGCTGTGATGTATGAGCGCTTCAGGAGCATAGGTAAAATGAAAGAGCCTCGCAGAAGAGGGAAAGGTGGGAAACCATGCTTTTTGCAGTGAGATCAAGACGGTAGGATAGCGCATACTTATAATATATGCGTCCCCCCCCTTGAAATACAGAACCCGCGATATGGTGCGTCGCAGGTTCTGAGTAGCTAGAAGTTAGATAAGAATGTTAAATCCACCTTGGGACTTAAAAGACTCCATTTCAGCTCAGAGTATGTGTGCGGAGGCGGTGTTAGTGGTGCCGCTCGGTACCAGAGCACCGGAGACCATCACAACCACGTC
>NZ_JRJY01000113.1:0-1383 GCF_000801015.1 Aeromonas sp. ZOR0001
ACAAACATGATCTCATATCAGGGACTTGTTCGCACCTTCCCTAGGGAAAGTGCGAACAAGTATCCCACGAACAAAAAATGAAAATTTTAGTCATTTAATATCAATGAGTTACCAGTAAATGCTCTCGTGCCATATGACTTATTCGCACCTTCCCTAGGATCAGCTCTCGCAGCTTTTTGATGCCGGTGAGTTCCAGCTTGCTGTTGCTACCGCGCCCGGCACTGCTTTTGGGGCGAACCGCCGCGGTCCATAGATCCAGGTGGTCGGTAATCAGATTCTCGATCGCCATTATGCCTGCCCCCCTTGCTTGGCCGCACCTTTGCCCAAGGCGTCGCCCAGAATGGCTTTTAGCTGGTTACGCAGGGTCTGAATTTCAGCCTGTTCTTTGGCATAGCGCGCCAGCAGCTCCTCAGGGTCGTGGCTTATCTGCTCACCAACATGGGGGTTTTTGATATCGAGGTTAAAGTTGCGCTCGATAATGGTGTCGATGCTGACCTTCCAGGCTTGCTCGGTCTCTACCCGGGCGGCAAAGCCGTCCGCCTCATCGCCCCACCAGGCGATCTCGGCTTCAAACTCCTCGAACTTCATCGGTTTGGTCTTGCTGTAGTTTTTCACCCCAGCCGGATAGGGGTGCTCATAGAACCAGACATCCTTGGTGGGCTGACCCTTGGTGAAGAAGAGGATATTGGTCTTAATGCCGGTATAGGGGGCAAACACGCCGTTGGGCAGCCGCACTATGGTGTGCAGGTTGCACTCGCTGGTGAGCAGTTGCTTGATCTTGGTTTTGACCCCTTCGCCAAACAGGGTGCCATCAGGCAGCACCACGGCGGCGCGACCGCCCTTTTTCAGGATCTCGATAATCAGCTGCAGGAACAGGTCGGCAGTTTCGCGCGTGCGCAGATCGGCCGGGAAGTTCTGCTCGATGCCATCCTCTTCGGTACCACCAAAGGGCGGGTTGGTGAGGATCACATCGATATCGCTATCCCAGCTCGACAGCGGTTTGTCGAGGGTGTTGCCATGGCGAATTTGCACCGGCACCTCGATGCCGTGCAGCAGCATATTGGTAGTGCAAAGGAGGTGCGGCAGCTGCTTCTTCTCGACCCCCAAGATCTGCTGCTGCAGAGTCTGGTGGTCGGCTGAGGTCTCGACATAGTGCTCTTTGACATGATCGAAGGCGCAGGCGAGAAAGCCGCCGGTACCGCAGGCCGGGTCCATGATCCGCTCGCCGAGTTTGGGGTCGATGCGGTTGACCATAAAGCGGGTGACGGCGCGGGGGGTGTAGAACTCGCCCGCGTTACCAGCACTTTGCAGGTCACGCAGGATCTGCTCGTAGATGTCGCCAAACAGGTGGCGCTCACTGCTGTCGGTGAAGTCGATCTCGTT
>NZ_JRJY01000113.1:1393-1717 GCF_000801015.1 Aeromonas sp. ZOR0001
GGCGCTTTGCAGGTCGCGCAGGATCTGCTCGTAGATATCACCAAACAGGTGGCGCTCACTGCTGTCGGTGAAGTCGATCTCGTTTAGCTTGTTAATCACCTGCTTGAGCAGGGTGCCGTTCTTCATGTAGTTGAAGGCATCGCTGAACGCCTCTTTCACCACATAGCCACGGGGGTTGAGATCGATATTGGCAGGCTGGTTTTTCAGGCTGTCGAACAGGTCATTGTTGACGAAATCGAGCAGGGCATCGCCGGTCAGCCCTTCACTATCGGCCGCCCAATTGCGCCACAGGAAGCGCTCGGGGATGGGGCAGCGGTAGTTATC
>NZ_JRJY01000026.1:0-210 GCF_000801015.1 Aeromonas sp. ZOR0001
GCTTCGCTTTCTGCGCTGGCCAAGTGACCGTTGCGCTCCTTCCATACCGCATATGCGGCGGCCTTCTCGACCTCGACCCGTTCTTGCTGCTCTTTCGGTAGGGCACACAGATTGTGACTCATACTGACCTCTTTGTTATTTGTTGGCGCCATGGTACGCCATCACTGGCATGCGGGACTTGCGCTGGTTCAAAGGTGGTGCGCTATAATG
>NZ_JRJY01000147.1:0-61921 GCF_000801015.1 Aeromonas sp. ZOR0001
TATGACCTGCAAAACGCCCTGCGCGAAGCTCTGCTGGAACGCGGCATCCACAAGCCGGTCGCCACGCTGGTGACCCAGGTTGAGGTGGATAAAAACGATCCCGCCTTCCTTGACCCGAGCAAGCCCATCGGCGGCTTCTTCAGCAAGGAGGAGGCCGAGGCGCTGATGGCGCAGGGTGAGCACCTCAAAGAGGACGCCGGTCGCGGCTATCGCCGGGTGGTCGCATCCCCCAAACCCGTCGATATCATCGAGAAAGAGACCGTCTCTGCCATGCTGGCCGCCGGTCAGGTGGTGATCACCGTCGGTGGCGGCGGCATTCCGGTGCTGCGCGAGGGCAATCACCTGCGCGGTGCCAGTGCGGTGATCGACAAGGATTGGGCCAGTGCCAAGCTGGCGGAGCTTATCGACGCCGACATGCTGATCATCCTCACCGCGGTGGAGAAGGTCGCCATCAACTTTGGCAAGCCCGAGGTGCAGTGGCTCGATCAGCTGAGCGTCGCCGATGCCAACAGCTTTATTGCACAGGGGCAGTTTGCCAAAGGATCCATGTTGCCCAAGGTGGAGGCGGCGCTCTCGTTTGCCACATCCATGCCGGGGCGCAAATCCCTCATCACCCTGCTGGAGAAGGCCGCCGAGGGGATCGCTGGCAAGACCGGTACCGTGATCAGCCTGTAATCATGCGTACTGATCCATAGGGGGCATCCGGCCCCTGACAGAGTGTGGAGCCTAGGCTCCACACTCTGTTTTATTGGGATGGCAGTGACGGATCATCACTGTCGATCATGCTCTGCAGGCCAGAGGAACCGCTCTGTGGGAGTGGTAATGGGGCTAGTTGGAGTGGCGACCGGATTTTGTGGATGGCAGAAACCTGTAGAGGCCGATACCGGCGAGCAAACCAATCATCGCCAGCAGCAGCCAGATGACTGTGGCGGGGCGGCTGCCCGCATCCCCCAACATAAAACCGATGAGCAGGTTGCCAAAGAGCGCCATGCAGCCGCCAGCGCTGGCATAGAAGCCGTAGTAGCTGCCGAGCTGCTCGGGAGGGGCGTATCGGGGCAGTTGGGCGGAAAAGAGCGGGAAGCAGAGAATGGATCCGAGCGATAGCAGGGCTACCTGCGTCAACACGCCTGCCGTCGGCCAAGGTGCCAGCAGCGGTAGAGCCAGGTAGCTCAAGCCCATCATCCCGATACCCAACCCCATGGCGAGCGGCACTCCCAGGCGCCTCTCTACCAGACGGGAGGCTGGTAGCTGGAGCAGGACGCCGATCACCGCCGAGAGGGTAAAGACGCCGCCGAGCAGGTAGGTGGCGTCCGGCAGACTCTGGATATGGGCGGGCAGGGCGAGATAGAGCTGGTGGAACAGGATCTGGTAGCTGCCCGCCAGCAGGGTAAACACGATAAATGGGCGCTGGCGCACTATCTCTCTCCATTGGCGCAAAATGGCGCCACGCGGACTCTGGTGGCTCACCGGGCGTTTGGGCAGCACCCGGTATTGCAGCACGCCGAGCAGGGCGAACAGACTCGCCGCCAACAAGCCGGTCAGGGTATAGCTCTGCTGGGTCAGTGTCAGTCCGACCAGGGGCCCGAGCAGCATGCCCACCTCGCTGGCGAGATTGTGCAGGGCAAAGGCGCGCTGACGCTGGCTCGGGTTGTGGCATTCGCTGGCAAGATACGCCTGGGCGCAAGGGGTGAACAGGGCCCCCGCAAAGCCGGTGAGGGCGGCGGCCAGCAGCAGGATGGGCAGGGACTCGGCCCAGCCGAGCAACACGAAGCCTATGGAGCGTACCAGGCAGCCCCAGACGATGGCGGGGTGATAGCCGATGCGATCCCCAAGGGTGCCTCCCAAGAGAAAGAGCCCCTGCTGGCTGAAGACCCGCATCCCCATGACCAGGCCACATGCCCAACCGGCGAGACCCAGCCCGCTGCCCATGTGCTGGGCGAGGAAGGGCATCATCATGTAGAAGCCGAGGTTGAAGGCCAGCCCGTTGGTAATAAGCAGGCGGGCTGCCGGGCTCATGCCCTGCCAGTCCCGCCAGTAAGAGGCGCCGTTCATGTGCGCCTCCCGCCAGCGCGTGGAGAGGTGGTTGCAGGGGGGGCGCAGCGCTGTGTCATGACGCCTTTCGCACGGTTCTGAGGAAGGGGATGCCGCTCAGGTCGTGGCTTATCTCCACCGGCACATGGTAGAGGCGCTCGATAAGGGCCGCGTCGAGCACCCGGGCGGGGGGGCCGAAGGCCTGTAGATCGCCCCCTGCCAGCACGATCAGCTGATCGGCAAATTGGGCTGCGAGGTTGAGATCGTGCAGCACCACCAGGGTGATCCACTGCTGCTCGCGGGTCTGCTGACACAGGTGCTCCATCAGTTGCATCTGGTGGTGCAGATCCAGGGCGCTGACCGGCTCGTCCAGCATCATGATGCGGGGATCGCGCAGCAGAACCTGGGCGAACAGTACCATCTGTCGCTGGCCGCCGCTCAAGGAGTAGAGGGGGCGATCAGCCAGATGGGCGATGCCGAGCGCCTGCAGGGCGCGACCCGCCGCCAGAATGTCCTCGTCCGCCAGACGCATGGAGAGGCTGTCGAGGCGCCCCAGCACCACCACTTCGATGACGCTCAAGTCCAGCTCCAGCTGGATGTTCTGGGGCATGTAGCCAAACTGCTGGCGCCACCTGGCCTGCGTCATCTGGCGGGCACTCTGGCCCCCCAGGCGGATATCGCCGCCATCCGGGGTCAGCTCACCAAACAGGGCGCGCATCAAGGAGGTCTTGCCGGTCCCGTTCGGACCGATGATCACGTGGACCTGACCCGGATGCAGGGTGAGGTTGAGCTCTCGCAGCAGGGTCTGCTGGCCGAGGGAGAGGGAGAGTCGGGATATTTCAAGCACGTTTACGCCCCCTGCCGAGGATCAACCAGATGAAGAAGGGCACGCCAATCAAAGCGGTGACGATGCCGATGGGAAAGAGGGCCCCCGGAATGATGGACTTGGAGAGCACCGAGGCCGCCGAGAGCATGCAGGCGCCGCACAGGGCCGAGAGCGGGATAAGAAAGCGCTGATCCTCCCCCACCAACATGCGAGCGATATGGGGCGCCACCAGGCCAACGAAGCCGATGACACCGACGAAACTGGTGGCAGTGGCGGTAAGCAGGGCGACCAGTATCAGGGTCTTCATGCGCAACCTGTCCACGTTGACCCCGAGGCTGCGGGCGCGGGCTTCCCCCAGACGCAGGCTGGTGAGGGCCCAGGCGTCCCGGTAGATGAGCAGGGTGCAGATCAGGGTGACGGCGGCGGTGATGATCAGGGAGTCCCAGGTGGTGCGCATCAGGCTGCCAAACAGCCAGAACAGGATCTGCTGGTTGAGCTCGGGGGAGGAGAGAAACTGCAGCAGGGAGAGCAGGGACTGGAACAGGAACAGCAGGGCGATGCCCGCCAGGATCAGGGTCTGGCTGCTGACATGGCGCATCATGGCCAGGCCAAATAAAAGGCTCGCGGCAAACATGCAGAGGATGAAGGCGCCAGCCGGAATGGCCACAAGAGGAGGGAGTCCAAGACCGCCGGTATAGAGCGCCAGTGCGGCACCGAGCCCCGCTGCCGCCGCGAGCCCCAGGGTGTAGGGGCTGGCCAGCGGGTTATCCAGCAGGGTCTGCATCTGGACGCCGCCAAGGCCCAACGCCGCACCGACCACCAGCGCCATCAGGGCGATGGGCAAGCGCATGTCATGGACTATGGTGCGGGTCATGGGATCAGTCTGGGCGGGGGCGAGCAGGGCATCGACCACTTCGCCCAGTGGCAGCAGGGAGGGGCCGGTGGCGATGTCGAGCACCAAGGTAATGCACAGCACCAGGGTGAGCAGCAGGAGCCAGTGCCCACGACGGCGCTCCCGTTGCCGCTGGCGGGCGAGGGTCTGCTGCAGGGCAGCCAAATCATTCATGATGACAATCCTGAAACGGGCGCCATGAGAGGCGCCCACAAGGGTGAAAGAGGGATGAAGAGGGCTTTGCCTAGACAGGCAAAGCCCGAACGACCGGATTCAGTTTGCGTCACCCTGCTTGATGCCCAGCATAAAGGTGCCCTGGGGGCGGATGGGCAGATAGCGCTGGTAGAAGCCCTGATAGGTGGCCAGTGGATCGAGATCCTGGAACAGATCCGGGTAGAGGGCCTTGGCCATGAACTCGATGAGCGCGGCATCCATGATGCTGCGGGTGGCGCCGTGATAGACCGCATAGAGGCGACCCTGCTGCACTGCGGGCAACTCGCTCCAGCCCGGACGGGCGGCAAAGCCTTGCAAACGCTGGCGCACTGTCTCTGCCGACACATCCTGGCCAACCTGCATCGCCTCTGCGCTGCTCACGCTCTCGTAGCCCGCCATCAGGATGACCTCGGGTTTGCTCGCCAGCAGTTGCTCAGGGTGGATGGGGCCCCAGCGCTCGACGAAGGGGGCGGCCACGTTGTCACCGCCCGCCAGCAGGACCATGGCGCCCCACATGTCCTTGCCATAGGTGTAGCTGTACTCGGCCGGGCCCTTGTCACCCAGCTCGATATAGACCCGAGGGGGCTGGCGCTTCGCGGCGGCGATGCGGGAGGTGATGATGTCAATCTTGGCCTTGTATTCGTCGGCCATCTGTTGGGCACGAGCTTCCTGACCTGTCACCTTGCCCAGCAGCAAGGTGCTCGCCATGTGGCGCTCCAGGGTCTGGGCGTTGTAGTCGATGACCACCACCGGGATCCCGGCCTGTTCGAAGCGTGGCAGATCCGGGCCGAGGGCCTCATATTGCCACTTCGCCAGGATCAGCAAATCGGGCTTGACCGCCAGGGTCTTCTCGATGGAGAAGCTCTGATCCTGCACATTGCCAAGGTCAGGCACCTTGGCCAGTTGCGGCAGGCTGGCCACATAGAGCGACCAGATGGCGGGGCGGGATTTGACGAACCAGCCACGGGACATGCCCACCAGCCGATCGGCGCCGCCTTCACCGGCCACGGCCAGATAATCCTCGGGATAGAAACCGAGCACGATACGGCTGGCCGGCAGGCTGAGGGAGACCTTGCGGCCCATCACATCTTCTACTTCAACCGGGGGATTTGCCTGCGCCATCCAGCTCATCAGGGCGAGCTGACCGAGCAGCAGCAACTTTGCCAGGGGGTGACGAAACATCTTGTGAAAACCTTGAACGGATTTTGGGGTGAGAAGTATTAGCATTTGCGTTTAATGATGGCAATCGATTTTACCAGGGGTCACATAAGGGACGTATATAGCGTGTTGGTCGTTCGAGGCCCACCTTGGCAAGGTTCTTCGCCAACGCCCCTCTTCAGGGGGGCGTACACGTTTGGGCTGTCGGCCCCCACAAGAGTAAGATGGTCCTTTTCGGGGCTGGTTAGCCCGGCATGCAGGCGCACAGGCGCCAAAAAGGCAGAGTAATGAGCACAAAGATCAATATGGCGGCGCTGGGGGGACTGGTCCTGCTCACCGCCATCTGGAGTTACAGCTGGATCGTGATGAAGCAGGTGATGCTCTACGCGGGGGCCTTCGAGTTCACCGCCCTGCGCTGCCTGTGCGGATCTCTGGTTCTGCTGCTGGTATTGGCCCTGCGCGGGCGCCGTTATCTCAAGCCCACCCCGTTTCGCTATACCCTGGCCATCGCCCTGTTCCAGACTTGTGGCATGGTGGGGCTGGCCCAGTGGGCGCTGATCAGCGGCGGGGCGGGCAAGGTGGCCATTCTGAGTTACACCATGCCGTTTTGGGTGGTGATCTTCGCGGCGCTCTTTCTCGGCGAGCGGATGCGCAAGCTGCACTATCTGGCGGTCGGGGTGGCTGCCTGCGGCCTGCTGTTGGTGATCCAGCCCTGGCTGCTGCACCTTGAATCCCTCAAGAGTGCGCTCTTGGCAATCCTCTCCGGCATCTGCTGGGGGATCAGCGCCATCATCGCCAAGCGGATGTATGCCCGCCATCCCGGGGTGGATCTGATGTCCCTCACCACCTGGCAGATGATCTACGCCACCCTGGTGATGACACTGGTGGCGGCGCTGGTACCGGAGCGCCCCATCGACTGGCAACCCTACGTGATGGGGGCGCTGGCCTATAGCGCCATCTTCGCCACCGCCATCGCCTGGAGTCTCTGGTTGTTTGTGCTGAAAAAATTGCCAGCGGGTATCGCCAGCCTCAGCACTCTGGCGGTGCCGGTGACCGGCGTGCTGCTCTCCTGGTGGCTGCTGGGCGAAAATCCGGGGCCGGTGGAAGGGAGCGGCATCGCCCTTATCGTGCTGGCATTGTTGGTGATTAGCCGCAAGGGCAAGCGCTCCGTGGTATCGGTGGCGGGGGAGACCCGCATCAAGCACGGTTGAGGGGGGACTGGGCTGCCAGTGGCACAATAAACAGCACTCAAAAGAGCCCGCGACAGGGGACCAGCCCCTAGTTACAATGGCGTGGTCTGACTGTGCTTGGAGCACAGGTATCTGATTTATTGTGATTATTTCAACGAACCTAACGGCAAGGATGAGACCGTATGATGACGCTGGTGTGGTTGGCTGTAGGCCTGGTGTGTCTGGTGGTGGGGGCCGAATCTCTTGTGCGGGGCGCATCTCGCCTCGCCACCATGATGGGGATATCGCCACTGGTGGTGGGATTGACCATAGTGGCCTTTGGGACCAGTGCTCCCGAGCTGGCGGTGAGCATCCAGTCTGGCCTCGAGGGGCAGGCAGGGATAGCGGTGGGGAACGTGGTCGGCAGCAATATTTTCAACGTGCTGTTTATTTTAGGTATTTCGGCACTGATCGTACCATTGACCGTCTCCCAGCAACTGGTACGTCTCGACGTTCCCTTGATGATAGTGGTCTCTTTTCTGGTGTTGTTGCTGGGCTACGATGGCCGTATTGCGCCACTGGAAGGGGCGCTGCTGTTTGCCGGCATCATCGCCTACACCGGGTTTCTCTTTGTCCAGAGTCGACGGGAAAACAAAGCGGTGCAGGCGGAGTACGAGCAGGAGTTTGGTATCCGTGAAGCGAGTACGGCGGGCAACTGGTTGCGCAATCTGCTCTTTATTGCCGCAGGTCTGGGTCTGCTGATCCTCGGCTCCCGCCTGCTGGTTGCAGTGCAGTGGAGATTGCCCACTACTTCGGGGTGAGCGATCTGATCATCGGCTTGACCATAGTGGCTGCCGGTACCTCCTTGCCCGAAGTGGTGACCTCCATCGTCGCAGCCCTGCGCGGGGAGCGGGATATCGCGGTGGGCAACGTGGTCGGCAGCAATATCTTCAATATCCTCTGCGTGCTGGGACTCACCTCCATGGTGACGCCGGGAGGGCTTGAAGTGTCGGCCACCGCCCTTCAGTTCGATATTCCGGTAATGATTGCGGTGGCGCTTGCCTGCCTGCCCATCTTCTTTACCGGTTACACCATCGCCCGCTGGGAAGGGGCGCTGTTTCTGGCCTACTACATCGGCTACACCTGCTGGCTGATCCTCCACGCCACATCCAGTCCGCTGCAAGGTCAGTTCAGTGCAGCGCTAACCGGTTTTGTATTGCCGCTCACCGCCATCACTCTGGTTGTGCTGGCGGTGCGAGCCTGGCGATTGCAACGAACCCGGTCGTGATGCAGGTTCTCCTGATGTAAAGGAGCTGCATCAACCGACAGGCCGAAAAAAGCCCCACCATCATGGTGGGGCTTTTGCTTGGTGAGGGGGACGCGAAGAGCCGTTATCGGCGCTGGGCCAGATGCATCATGGCTTCGAGTACGGCGCCACCGATAGCGCGGGCCTTGTCCGATACCGTAGTGGCGTCGGCGCGCTCGCCGCGCGGGTCGATATCACCGATCTTGAAGCCGATGGTCACCTCGATGCCATCGCTGAGCAATCCCCGCACCATGCCGGAGAGGGGCGCGATAATGGGGGTATCTCCTACATGGGCGATCACATCCCCTTCCTGCACCAGATCGCCGAGCTTGATAAGGCTCTTCATCACCCCGGGGGCAGGGGCGCGCACCACCCGGCGGGCGGAGTGCCCCTCGATGACACCGGGAATGCCGGTATTGGGCTGGGCGGGGCCCTGATAGATGACTCGGCCCAGATGGTGGCCACGGTTGGTCTCGATCACCGCATCGCAGTCGCGCCCCGCCTCAAAGCCCGGGCCGAGGGCCACCGTAATGGGGGCCATCTCCTTGTGAGTGCCGAGGTTCTGCTTGGCGAGGATGGCATCCACCAGATAGCGCGGTTTGAGCTCGGCAAGGGTGGCGCAGTCGGGGTCAACCAGCAGCGGAATGATGCCTCGATCCAGCTGTTCGAACGCTTGCTCAACGCTCTCGACCCGCTTGGCGCGCACACCCTCGACACTGGTTTCGCCATCGAACATCCCTTGAGCGAAGGCGACGGTGCGGCGGATCACCGTGGGCTTGTCGAGATCCAGCATCACCACCTTGAAACCGGCATTGTGCAGGCGCAGCGCCACGCCAGTAGCGATATCGCCGGAGCCACGCATCACCACCAGTTGATCCCGCTTGAGGCGAACATCGTCCTGCATCAGCCCACCCGATTTGCCGTTTTTCACCTGCAGCAGCTCGGCGAGGATGCTGATGGCGATCTCCTCGGGGGTTTCGGCACCTATGTTGTAGCCGATGGGGGCGTGCAGCTGCTGCAGTTGCTCCTGGCTCACCCCTTGCTGGCGCAGCGCCTGGGTGAAGGTCTGCACCTTGCGCTTGCTGGCGAGCAGCCCCAGATAGGCGAGGGGGCGATTGATGAGCCGCTCCAGCGCCTCCTTGTCCTGATGGTTGGTGGCGATGATGACGAAGTTGGCGGGCTCGATGGCCAGCGCCTCGATCACCGCGCTGATGGTAT
Source organism: Aeromonas sp. ZOR0001 (assembly GCF_000801015.1). NCBI lineage: Bacteria > Pseudomonadati > Pseudomonadota > Gammaproteobacteria > Aeromonadales > Aeromonadaceae > Aeromonas > Aeromonas sp. ZOR0001. Next base: position 8,814 of record NZ_JRJY01000147.1, read on the forward strand.
CAGCCTGTTTGAGGTGAGTGCCGACGGGGAAGTGATCGGGATTGAGGCTCCCTTCAAAACAGTCGCCCACATGGATATCAAAACCCAGCGGTGCGGCGGCATGGGCCAGCGCCCGGTTGACGTGACCGGCGCCGATCAGTACCAGACGGGGGCGCAGGCCATAGACATCGATATAGACCGACATGGCGCCGCCACAATCCGACCCGACCGCATGTTCGCCGTTGCGCGCCATCCGGCCGTGGAAGATGCGCGGCTTGCGCTCGGCAATGGCGGCCATCGCTTCCTCGATCACCAGCCGCTCGATCATGCCGCCGCCGATGGTGCCGAGGATCTGGCCATCGGCCATCACCAGCATCTGGGCCTGATGGCGGGGGGTGGATCCCCGGCTCTCGATGATCTGGGCCATGGCAAAGGGAGTGTTCTCCTGTTCCAGTCGGGCTGCGTGTGCAAACAGATTCATAAGGTACCTCTTCTTATCCTTAAACCATCATGGGCGAGGCGGTTGTGCCTCATCCTGAGCGAAGTAACCGAGTGCGAGGCGAATGGGCTGAGGTTCGCGAACCGCCCCCTGCCAGATGGCATGGATCTCGGGGTGGCGGCTATGCAGCTTTATCAATTCATCGAGCCACGACGCCTCATTTTGATAATCCCCATTGATAAACCAGATCCGGCGCGCCCTGGCCGGGGTGCCCTTGAACAGCCCCCCGGGGTGGGAGAGCAGCTGGTGAAACAGGGCCCAGTCGAGGGGGTCACCGGCCTCTATCCCGCACAGGGCCTGAAGCTCTGCCCAGCGGTGGATCTGCTGCGGGTCGGCCTTGGCCCCCACCATGGCGCCGCCCGTCAGGGCGATCACCCAATCACTGCTTTGGGGAATGCAAGGTTCGTGCAAAGCGGGCACTTTCAATAACTTGTGATTGGCGCCATCCGCTTCGACCAGGATCAGATCGAAACGCTGCTGCCCTTTGATGAGATCAATCTGCTGGGGCGTGGGGCCCGCCACCTTGCCGCTGGCCTGATCGATATGGCTGAACAGGGCGACCAGAGTTGGCTCATCGGGCAGTTTTTGGCAGCGGGTCAGCTGGCGGACGGGATCGGCTTCCAGGATCAATTCCCGATAGTGTGACGGGGCAGGCAGAAACATCCGGGTGGTGGTGGTAATTAGCACCCTCTTACCCTGTTTATAAAAATATTCTGCCAGCCAGAACAGAGTGCTGGTTTTTCCACCGGCCCCGCAAAGGCTAATTAAGGTGGTATGGCTATCAATATTTTTGGTGAGCGGATTTAATAGCAGTTCTATATCTGGAAATGCGACAGCAACAGCGTGTGGTAGCGACATGATGACGACCAAAATAAATAACGAAGGGAGTGGAAAACAACGTTGCCAGCAACAAGTGCAGTGTGACTGTATAATAACGGCTGCGGGTTTATCTTCCCGAATGGGTACCTGGAAAATGATGCTACCTTATTGCCAGGGGACAATGCTTGATGCAAGTCTCAAAAATGCCCTGGCCTTTTGTCCGCGGGTTATTCTGGTGGTGGGCCATCGTGGCGAGGAGCTTCAAGCCCGCTACGGATCACGGCCGGATATTGTTGTCGTCCACAATCCCGACTATCGGCAGGGGCTGGGCAGCTCCATCCGCTGCGCCCTGGCGGCCAGTGACGCTGACTACCTCTTTATCAGCCACGGGGATCTCCCCTGTATCCCGCGCGATGTCTATCAACAGCTCTGGCAGGTACGGGGCTGTGAGACTCTTTTTCCCACCTGGCAGGGGGAGGCGGGCCATCCGGTGTTGCTGCCAAAATCCCTTGCCCGCGAGTTGGCAGCGGCCCCGGTGCAGTCGTCGGTACGGCGCTGGTTGCAAGGGCATCCGCACCGTATAGTGCCCGTCGACAGCCCCGCCATCCTGTTTGATGTGGATACCCCGGAGCGCTATCAGGCGCTACTGGGTGGCATTCTTGAAAATGAGAGCGAGCCCACGAAATAACCCAGTTTAAAAAGATAACGGGGAGATAAATGGCGTATCAAAGTGATATTTCTCGCACTTGATCTGATAGGGCGAGCTCTTTTTAATCAGCTCATTAAGTAAATTTCAGAGTGATTGATAACTACTCGCAATACCCATAATGGTGGCATCGTAAATTATCTCCATTAATTGGAGCTGTCTCACGCTTTTACCGTAAAAAAATAGTTTTGTAACTGTAGTGGCCTGATTGTTGCTCTTCTCCTTGCCAAGGGGGAACACCCGTGCGGGATACCCCATTTATTCATGCTGCCAATGGGCAGAACAGCTGCAAGGAGATAGCCATGGGCGATATTATGCGACCCGTTCCGTTCAAGAATCTGCTGACCCGTATTTTTGCGGAATATAAAGAGAGTCAGAGCATTTTCGGTATTCCCGCTGCGCAATTCTATCGCAAACAGGACGAGCGCAAGATCAAGGTGTTCGGTGAAACCTGCGAGACCCCCATTGGCCCGGCAGCCGGCCCCCATACCCAGTTGGCCCAGAACATCGTCACCTCCTGGCTGACCGGCGGGCGCTTTATCGAGCTCAAGACGGTGCAGATCCTGGACCGTCTCGAACTGGAAAAGCCCTGTATCGATGCCGAGGATGAGTGCTTCAACACCGAGTGGTCCACCGAGTTCACTCTGCCCAAGGCATTTGACGAGTATCTTAAAGCCTGGTTTGCCCTCTACCTGCTGGAGGAGGTGTTTTACCCGCGTCTTGAAGGGGAGGCCAAGTCTTTCATTTTCAACATGAGCGTGGGTTACAACCTCGATGGCATCAAACAGCCACCGATGCAGCAGTTCATCCACAGCCTGATGGATGCAAGCCAAAGTCCGAAATTTGCCGAGTACCAGCAGGTGCTGCGCGAGCTGGTGGCCGACGAGCAGTTTATCGCCGAGCTGGGACTGGGGGCGCGGCGCGATCGCCTGCAACAGCTGGTGGAGCGCATCCCGGCCGAGCTGGTGCACGGCGTCACCCTCTCCACCATGCACGGCTGCCCGCCGAACGAAATTGAAGCCATCTGCCGCTACATGCTGGAAGAGAAGGGGCTCAACACCTTCGTCAAACTGAACCCGACCCTGCTGGGCTACCCGCGGGTGCGCGAGATCCTCGACACCTGTGGCTTTGATTACATTGGTCTGAGCGAAGCGTCGTTCGATCACGACCTCAAGCTGGATCAGGCCAAGGCGATGCTGACCCGTCTGATGGCGCTGGGGGCCGAGAAGGGGCTCACCTTCGGGGTCAAGCTGACCAACACCCTGGGCACCATCAACCGCAAAGGGGCGCTGCCGGGGGATGAGATGTACATGTCCGGCCGTGCGTTGTTCCCGCTCTCCATCAACGTGGCGGCCGTGCTGTCCCGCGCCTTCGATGGCAAGCTGCCTATCTCCTACTCGGGCGGCGCCAGCAAGTTCAACATCGCGGAGATCTTCGAAACCGGCATTCGTCCCATCACCATGGCCACTGATCTGCTGAAACCGGGTGGTTACCTGCGCCAGATTGAGTGCCTCAAAGAGATAGATGCCTCCGACAGCTGGGCCATGAGTCAGGTAGATGTGGCCAAGCTGGAAGCGCTTGCCGCCAAGGCCCTCACCATGGATTACACCCAGAAGGAGTGGAAATCCGACGATCGCATCGAAGTGGGTGGCGGTCTGCCGCTGACCGACTGCTACGTAGCGCCCTGCGTCACCGCCTGCGCCGTGCATCAGGATATCCCCGAGTACATTCGCCTGATGGGCGAGGGGGAGTATGTCGCGGCCCTTGAGCTGATTTATCAGCGCAACGCCTTGCCCGCCATCACCGGCCATATCTGCGATCACCAGTGCCAGTACAACTGCACCCGCCTCGACTACGACAGCGCGCTCAATATCCGCGAGCTGAAAAAAGTGGCGCTGGAGCGCGGCTGGGAAGGGTACAAGGCGCGCTGGCACAAACCGGCAGGCAGCGGTGACAAGCATCCGGTTGCGGTGATTGGCGCAGGCCCTGCCGGTCTCTCCGCCGGTTACTTCCTGGCCCGCGCCGGCCATCCGGTCACCGTGTTCGAGCGCGAAGCGGATGCCGGTGGCGTAGTCAAGCACATCATCCCCGAGTTCCGCATCCCGGCCGAGCTTATCCAGCACGATATCGACTTTGTCGCCGCCCACGGGGTCAAGTTCGAGTTTGGCTGCGATCCGGCGCTCACCGTCGACAAGCTGCACGCCCAGGGCTTTACCTATGTCTTCGTCGGCATCGGTGCCGACAAGAATGGCGGTATGAGCCTCGATGGGGGGCACGAGCGGATTTACAAATCCTTCCACTTCCTGCGCAGCTTCAATCAGGGCAAACCGCTGCCGCTGGGCCGCCATGTAGCGGTGATCGGTGCCGGCAACACCGCCATGGACTGTGCCCGCGCCGCCCTCAAGGTGCCCGGTGTCAGCGATGTGACCGTTATCTACCGCCGCAGCGAGAAAGAGATGCCCGCCTATCGCGAGGAGGTTCTGGAAGCTGTGGAGGATGGGGTGCGTTTCTGCTTCCTCACCAATCCGGAGCGCTTTGACAAAGATGGCAAGCTCACCGTGCGGATGATGGCGCTGGGGGAACCTGACGAGCAGGGCCGCCGCCGTCCGGTGCCTACCGAGCAGACCGAAGTGATGCAGATGGATGCCCTGATCACCGCTATCGGCGAGCAGCCTGACTGCGAGGTGCTCAAAGCGATGGGCATTCCTCTTGGCAGCGATGGCTGGCCCGAGGTGGACAGCCAGACCGGCGAAACAAGCCGTCGCAACGTATTCCTTATCGGTGACGTGCAGAGCGGCCCGTCCTCCATCGTCGGAGCCATCGGTGGTGCCCGCCGCGCCGCGGATCTGGTGCTCTCTCGCGAGCATATCGCCAGCCAGCAGAGTGAAGTGACCATCCAGCCATCGGGCAAGGATGAGATCTATCGCCGCAAGGGGAGCATCGCCGTCACCATGGTCGACAAGAGCGAGCGGGAGGCCTTCGTGGCGCAAGAGGCGCACCGTTGCCTCGAGTGCAACTACCTCTGCAGCAAGTGCGTGGATGTCTGCCCCAACCGGGCCAACGTCGCCATCGCGGTGCCGGGCTTCAAGAATCAGTTCCAGACCCTGCACCTGGATGCCTACTGCAACGAATGTGGCAACTGCGCCCAGTTCTGCCCGTGGCAGGGCAAGCCCTATCAGGACAAGGTCACCATCTTCAGCCTGCCCGAGGACTTCGACAACAGTCGCAACCCCGGTTTCTATCTGGCTGACGGTGGCGAACTGCGGGTGCGTCAGGATGGTGAGACCTATCGCCTGACCATAGACGCCCAGAGCCGGATCAAGGATGCGCCTGCGGCCCTTGGCGATATGTGCCGGATCATCAGCCATGTCCACGCTCATCACCACTACCTGCTGGGGGCCGTCGAGGCCTGAGCGAACCACGAATAAGCGAAGGAGCAAACCATGTTTATTCTGAAGAACGTCACCGCTGTCCAGCTGGAGCCGACCCGGGTGCTGGAAGGGGTGGATATCGCCATCGAAGGATCGCTTATCAAAGCGGTGGGGCCCAATCTGCGGGCCCTCTACCCGGAGGCCAACTATCGGGAGATGGGGGGCAAGCTGGTGATGCCGGGCATCGTCTGTGCCCACAACCACTTCTACTCCGGCCTGTCGCGGGGGATCATGGCCAATATCGCCCCCTGCCCGGATTTTATCTCCACCCTGAAAAACCTCTGGTGGCGGCTGGATCGGGCGCTTGATGAAGAGTCCCTCTACTACAGCGGCCTCATCTGCTCGCTGGAAGCGATCAAGAGCGGCTGCAGCGCGGTGATTGACCACCACGCTTCGCCCAACTTCATCAAGGGCTCCCTGAATGTGCTGCGCAAAGGGTTTATGGAGGCGGGCCTGCGCGGCATGACCTGCTTCGAGACCACGGATCGCAACGGTGGCCTCGCCGAGCTGCAGGCCGGGGTGGAGGAGAACATCCTGTTCGCCCAACAGATCGATGCGGCCAAGGCCAAGGGGAACGAACCCTATCTGGTGGAAGCTCATATCGGTGCTCACGCCCCCTTCACCGTGCCTGACGAGGGGTTGGCCATGCTGCGCGAAGCGGTGCAGGTCACCGGTCGTGGTCTGCATATCCATGTGGCGGAAGATCGCTACGACATGGCTCACGGCCACCACCACTATGGCAAGGAGCCCATCGCCCGGTTGGACGAGTTTGGCCTGATCGACAGCAAGTCGCTTGTCGCCCACGGCATCTACCTGAGCCCGGCCGACATTGAGTTGCTCAACAGCCGCGATGCCTTCCTGGTGCACAACGCCCGCTCCAACATGAACAACCACGTGGGCTACAACATGCATCTGCCGGAGTATCGCAATCTGGCGCTCGGCACCGATGGCATCGGCTCCGACATGCTCGAAGAGCTCAAGTTCGCCTACTTCAAACACAAGGATGCCGGCGGCGCCCTGTGGCCAGACAGCTTTGCCCGCTTCCTCTGGAACGGCAACACCCTGCTGGAACGCAACTTCGGCGCCAAATTTGGCCGCCTGGAGCCGGGCTACAAGGCCGACCTCACCATTTGCGACTACGACGCACCGACCCCGCTGGCGCCGCGCAACCTCGGTGGCCATCTCGCCTTTGGCATGGGATCGAACAGCGTCAACAGCGTGATGGTCGAGGGGCGCATGGTCTATCAGGATCGCGAGTTCCCGTTCGATGTCGCGCCCATTTACGAGCAGGCCAGCAAGGTGGCGAGCCGCCTGTGGCAACGGATGGATCAGCTGGCCTAAGGCCACCTTCCACAGTTTTGGACCGGATTGCCCGCCCTGTGGATTTTCCCGGCGGCGGGCAGCAAGAGTAAGGACGACACATGATTGAGCAATTCTTCCGACCCGAGCAACTGGGTCAGGCTTTGGAACTCAAGGCCAGCTTCGGCAACGACGCCGTTTACATGGGGGGCGGCAGCAAGCTTAACGCCGCTCCGACTCGCACCGACAAGAAGGTCGCTATCTCGCTGGACAAGCTGGGACTGAACCAGATTGAGCAGCAGCACGGCCAGCTCCATATCGGCGCTACCGTCACCCTGCAGACCCTGAAAGATGATCCCCGTACCCCGGCCGCCCTGTGCGACGCGCTGGGGTTTGTCTACTCCCGCCATCTGCGCAATCAGGCCACCCTCGGCGGTGAAATTGCTTGCCAGCAGCAGGACTCCCCCTTGCTGCCGGTGTTGCTGGTGCTCGAAGCCGTGGTCGTGCTGGAGAACAACCTGTTGCAACCCATCGACGCCTATCTGGCGGGGCAGCGCAATGCCCTGGTGCTCGGAGTTGTGCTGCCGGAGCCTGAACTGCGCTGCGCCACCCGCCGCATCAGCCGCAATGCCGATGGCTTGGCGGTGATGACCGCCGCCGTGGCCCTCGACAGCATTGGCGAAATGCGGGTGGCTGTCGCTGGCGTCACCCCGCAGCCGATGCGCCTGCGGGATCTGGAGCGCCGAGAACTGCACGACGCTGCGCTGGAGGCGGCCGTGAGCGAGCTGATTGCGCCCCGTGAGGATCTGGCGGGCAGCATAAGTTACAAGCGGTATATCACCGGCGTGGTAGTGGCGGATCTGCTGGTGGATTGCCAGCAGCAGGAGGTGCAAGCATGATGGAACTCAACTTTACCCTGAACGGTGCCCTGCGCACCGTCATCTGCAAGGCCGGTGACAATGCCCAGCGGGTGCTGTTTAACCAGTGCCGGATGCACTCGGTGCGCAACAGTGACGACGGCTTCGGTTTTGCCGGCTCCGATGCCATTCTCTTCAACGGCAAGGTGATCAATGCCTCTCTGCTGATCGCCGCCCAGCTGGATGGATCAGAGGTGCGCACCGCCGAGTCGCTGGGCAGCTGGAACCAGCTTAGTCTGGTGCAGCAGGCGATGGTAGATGTGGGCGTGGTGCAGTCGGGCTACAACGATCCGGCCGCCGCGCTCATCGTCACCGACCTGCTTGATCGCCACCCCGAGCCCACCCGTGATCAAATCGACGATGCCCTCTCGGGCCTGTTTCACCGCGACGGCGGTTATCAGCAGTTCTATCAGGCCATCGAGCTAGCTTGCTCACGGATGAAGGATCCCGATTACCTGTGCCAGATCGCCCCGGAGTTTCGCGACGATCTGCGCCACATCGGCAAGAGCTGTCCGAAAGTGGACGCCGCCAAAATGGTGCAGGCCAAGCCCTGCTACGTGGAGGATCGGGTCACCGAGGATGCACTGATCATCAAGATGTTGCGCAGTCCCCATCCCCATGCGGTGATCACCAAACTCGACGTGAGCCGCGCCGAGGCGCTGCCGGGTGTCGTGCATGTCATCACCCACCTCAACTGCCCGGATGTGTTTTACACCCCGGGTGGTCAGAGTGCCCCTGAGCCGTCACCGCTCGATCGCCGCATGTTCAGCCGCAAGGTGCGCCATGTCGGTGATCGTGTTGCCGCTGTGGTGGCCGAGAGCGAAGCCATCGCATTGGCAGCGCTGAAACTCATCGAGGTTGAGTATCAGGTGCTGCCTGCGGTCATGACCATCGATGAGGCGATGGCTCCCAACGCACCCCTGGTTCACGACGAGCCCATCGTCTACATGGCCGGTGCGCCTGCGGATCTCGAGCAGCAGAACGCCTGCTCGGTGCGCCGCGGCGATGAGCACATGATCATCAACTTCCCCATCGGCTCCCGCCCCCACGAGAACCTGGCCGCCAGCGTCCATGGCCAGATCGGCGATGTGGCCAAAGGCTTTGCCGAGGCGGACGAGATTGTCGAGCGCACCTACGAATCGACCCAGGCCCAGCAGTGCCCGACCGAGCCGCACATCTGCTTCACCTATATGGATGGGGATCGTCTGGTCATTCACGCCTCTACTCAGGTGCCGTGGCACGTGCGCCGTCAGGTGGCGCGTATCGTCGGCCTCAAGCAACATCAGGTGCACGTGATCAAGGAGCGGGTAGGGGGCGGTTTTGGCTCCAAGCAGGACATTCTGCTGGAAGAGGTGTGCGCCTGGGCGACCAAGGTCACCGGCCGTCCGGTCACCTTCCGCTACACCCGTGAAGAGGAGTTCATCAGCAACACCTCTCGCCACGTGGCCAAGGTAAAGGTGAAAGTGGGGGCCAAAAAAGATGGCACCATCACCGCCATCGACATGGATTTTCGCGCCAACACCGGCCCTTACGGCAACCACTCATTGACGGTGCCAAGCAACGGCCCGGCGCTCTCCCTGCCGCTCTATCCGTGCGACAACGTGCGCTTTACCGTCAACACCTACTACAGCAACATCTGTCCGACCGGCGCCTATCAGGGCTACGGCGCGCCCAAGGGCAACTTTGCCCTGACCATGGCGATTGCCGAACTTGCCGAGAAACTGGGGATCGATCAGCTCGACATGGTGGAGCACAACCGGGTGCACGAAGGGGATATCCTCAAGGTGCTGGGTGCCATCGGCGAGGGCAAGATGCCCACCTCGGTGCCCCACGCCGCCAGCTGTGCCCTCGAACCCATCCTCAAGCTGGGTCGCGAGTTGATTGCCTGGGATAGCCCCAAACCCGCTGACGGGGATTGGCGCATCGGCCGTGGTGTCGCCATCATCATGCAAAAATCGGGGATCCCCGATATCGATCAGGCCAACTGCATGGTCAAGCTGGAATCGGACGGCACCTTTATCGTTCACTCCGGTGGCGCCGATATCGGCACCGGCCTCGATACCGTGGTGGCCAAGCTGACCGCCGAGGTGCTCGGTTGCCCGCTCAGCGATGTGCATGTGATCTCTGGCGACACCGACCACGCCCTGTTCGACAAGGGGGCCTACGCCTCGTCCGGTACCTGCTTCTCCGGCAACGCGGCCAAGATGGCGGCCGAGAACCTCAAGGCGAAGATCCTGTTCCACGGCGCCGCCATGCTGGGCGAGCCGGTGGAGGATGTGGAACTGGTTCACCCGGGTATCGTGCGCGGCAAGCAGGGGGAGGTGACCCTCGCCAAGCTGGCCCACAAGGCCGAGACCGGTACCGGCTTCGGCATTCTGGTGGGCACCGCCAGCTACATCACTTCGGAGCTCGCCTTCCCGTATGGCGCCAACTTCGCCGAGGTGGCGGTCAACGTCAGAACCGGCGAGATCCGCCTCGACAAGTTCTACGCCCTGCTCGACTGCGGTACCCCCATCAACCCGGAGCTGGCCCTCGGCCAGATCTACGGGGCGACCATGCGGGCCATCGGCCACACCATGACCGAAGAGATCTGCTACGACAGCAAGGGCATCCCGCTCACCCGGGATCTGAAGAGCTATGGCGCGCCCAAGATTGGCGACATTCCCCGCGACTTCCGGGCCTTCCTGGTACCGAGTGACGACAAGGTTGGCCCTTACGGCGCCAAGTCCATCTCGGAGATTGGGGTGAACGGCGCGGCGCCTGCCATCGCCACCGCCATCCACGACGCCTGCGGTGTCTGGCTGCGCAAGTGGCACTTCACGCCGGAGCAGATCCTGCGCGCGCTGGGCAAGCTGGAGCAAAAAGTGTCGGCATAACAAAAGAAAAGGTGAGGGGCGGGCGCCAGCTCGCCCCCAGCGCCTGACGGCGGAATGAGTACTCCGCCTACATTCTGTGTGATGGGACAAACACGATGTCTAAAACAACACGCAAGCACTCGGATCTCATTTACGAGCTGGAAGACAAACCCCCGTTTTATCAAACCCTGATGGGCGCAGTGACCCATCTGCTGGCCATTTTTGTCCCCATGGTGACCCCGGCGCTGATCGTCGGCGGCGCCCTGGGCCTCTCCACCGAGACTACCGCCTATCTGGTCTCCATGGCGATGATCGCCTCCGGTATCGGCACCTGGTTGCAGGTGAACCGTTATGGCCCCATCGGTTCGGGGCTGCTCTCCATTCAGTCGGTCAACTTCTCCTTCGTCACCGTGATGATCGCGCTCGGCGGCGCCATGAAAAAAGATGGCATCCACGAGGAGCTGATCGTCTCGACCCTGCTCGGGGTCTCCTTTGTCGGCGCCTTTCTGGTGATGGGCTCCTCCTTTGTGCTGCCCTACCTCAAGCGGGTGATCACCCCGACCGTGAGCGGTGTGGTGGTACTGATGATTGGCCTGAGCCTTATCAAGGTGGGGATCATCGATTTTGGCGGCGGCTTCTCCGCCATGAGCAGCGGCACCTTTGGCAAATACGAGCACATCGGGCTGGGGCTCTTGGTGCTCTGCGTTATCGTCGCCTTCAACTGCAGCCGAAGCCCGCTGCTGCGGATGAGCGGGATCGCCATCGGTCTGATGGTGGGCTATGCGGTGGCCCTGATGCTCGGTATGGTGGATTTCTCCGCCCTTGAAAACCTGCCGCTTATTACGGTGCCGATCCCGTTCAAGTACGGTTTCTCCTTCGATTTTCACGCCTTTATGTTGGCGGGCACCATCTATCTGTTGAGCGTGCTGGAGGCGGTGGGGGACATCACCGCCACCGCCATGGTCTCCCACCGGGATATTCAGGGTCCCGAGTTTCAAAAACGGCTCTCCGGCGGTGTGCTGGCGGACGGGTTGGTCTCGGTGATCGCCTCGGCACTCGGCTCTTTGCCGCTCACCACCTTTGCCCAGAACAACGGCGTCATCCAGATGACCGGGGTGGCCTCACGCCATGTGGGCAAGTTTATCGCCGTCATCCTGGTGCTGCTGGGGCTCTTCCCGGTGGTGGGGCGCTTCTTTACCACCATACCGTCACCTGTGATGGGGGGCGCCATGGTCATCATGTTCTCCATGATCGCCATCGCCGGTGGTCGCATCATCATCAGCCACGGTTTCGATCGGCGGGAGACCCTGATTGTCGCCACTTCGCTGGGTCTTGGGCTCGGGGTTTCCTACGACCCGAACGTCTTCAAGGTGCTGCCGGCGGGTATCTACATGCTGGTGGAGAACCCCATCTGCGCCGGCGGCATCACCGCCATCATCATGAATCTGGTGTTGCCACAGAGCCGCAAACGCAAGGCGGCCGTCAGGGATGCAGAGGCGGTTGAAGTGATCCAGCTGAGCGACAAGCCGGATGTGATCTTTACCGCCCGCAGTGCGGGCCAGCCATTGGCCAGCAAGGTTGAGGGGTCACCAGAGCCAGTGCCCGGGCAGGCGGTGGCGCCACAAGTGGAACGGATCTGACGGTTAAACCGGCAAAAAACGTCAACAGAACAAGAAAAACAGGGAAACGGTTATGAAAAACGACAACTCTGTCAAAGCGGTACGCGGCAGCTTCTTCGATATCACCCGGGTGGTGGATCAGCCCGAGGAGATTGAGTCCAACGCCCGTCTTATCGAGGATGGTCTGCTGATCATTCGCAACGGTTGCATCGACTGGTTTGGTGAGTGGGAGGAGGGCAAGGATCGCATTCCGACCGAAGTGCGGGTGCGGGATTACCGCGGCAAGATGATAGTGCCCGGCTTTGTCGATACCCACATTCACTATCCCCAGAGCGAGATGGTAGGGGCCTATGGCGAGCAACTGCTGGAGTGGCTCAACCGCCACACCTTCCCGGCCGAGCGGCGCTACAACGATCTCGAATATGCCCGCGAGATGTCCACCTTCTTTATCAAGCAGTTGCTGCGTAACGGCACTACCACGGCGCTGGTGTTCGGCACAGTGCACCCCGAGTCGGTAGACGCCCTGTTCGAGGCGGCCAGCCGTATCAATATGCGGATGATCGCCGGCAAGGTGATGATGGATCGCAATGCGCCCGATTATCTGCTCGATACCGCCGAGAGCAGCTATGTGCAGAGCAAGCAGCTTATCGAGCGCTGGCACGGCAATGGTCGACTGCTCTATGCCATCACACCACGATTTGCACCCACCTCGACACCCGAGCAGCTGACGATGGCGCGGCGACTGCGCGAAGAGTTTCCCACCACCTATCTGCACACCCATCTGTGCGAGAACAAGGATGAGATCGCCTGGGTCAAATCTCTTTTCCCGGCGCACAAGGGCTATCTCGATGTCTATCACCAGCATGGGCTCACCGGCCACAACTGCGTCTTTGCCCACTGCGTCCATCTGGAAGAGGAGGAGTGGGATTGCCTGAAGGAGACCGGCTCCACCATCGCGTTTTGCCCCACCTCGAATCTTTATCTCGGCAGCGGCCTGTTCAAGCTGCACAAGGCGTGGCGCAAGCAGGTGAAGGTGGGGATGGGCACCGACATCGGCGCGGGCACCACCTTCAACATGCTGCAGACCCTCAACGAGGCCTACAAGGTGATGCAACTGCAGGGCGAGCGGCTCTCGGCCTATCAGGCTTTCTATCTGGCCACCTTGGGCGGCGCCCATTCGCTGGGGCTGGACGAGAAGATCGGCAGCTTTGCGGTGGGCAAGGAGGCGGACTTTGTTGTGCTCGACCCGGTCGCTACCCCGCTGCAGCAGCTGCGTTATGACAACTCCACCACCCTGCGGGACAAGCTCTTTGTGCTGTTGACCCTGGGGGATGACAGATCCATCTACCGCACCTATGTGGATGGCCAACTGGTGCATGAACGGGGGTAGGACTTGTAGTGGGCTGCCGCGGCGCAGCCCCAACGAATACGGCGGCTGGCGTGCCCCACAGGGGCGCCAGTCTTGCCGCACCACAGGGGATCTCCCCGCATAGAACGTGAAATGGCCCGGTTTTTTTGACCAGCAAGGCAAACGTTTGAGTCAAGGCTGCCTGCCCTGGTCTGTCTGTCGCATCCTCTGCCACCATCGCCTGTTTCTCATCAGACTGGCGCTCGGCAGACCCGCAGATCCTGTCGCCATTTCGTCATGGAACATTCAGGCGCGTGTGAAGGAGTTGGGTATGACCCAAGCAAACAGCAGGACAAACAGCGTGGAACAGCTGGCCAATGATGACGCCAGCCCGAGCGCAGCAAAGCAACAGCCGCTCACGGCTCTTGATCGCTACTTTATGATCAGCGAGCGGGGCAGCAACGTCAGACAGGAGGTACTGGCGGGCCTCACCACCTTCCTTGCCATGGTCTACTCGGTGATAGTGGTGCCGAGCATGCTCGGCAAGGCGGGCTTTCCCCCCGGCGCCGTGTTTGTCGCCACCTGTCTGGTGGCGGGGTTCGGTTCGCTCTTGATGGGGCTCTGGGCCAAGCTGCCGATGGCCATCGGTTGCGCTATTTCCCTCACGGCGTTTACTGCATTCAGTCTGGTGCTGGGGCAGCAGATCCCCATTCCGGTGGCGCTGGGGGCCGTCTTCCTGATGGGGGTGCTGTTTACCGCCATCTCGGTGACCGGGGTGCGTAGCTGGATCCTCGACAACCTGCCGATGGGAATTGCCCATGGCACCGGCATCGGTATCGGTCTCTTCTTGCTACTTATCGCCGCCAACGGGGTGGGGCTGGTGATCAAGAACCCGCTTGAGGGGTTGCCGGTGGCGCTGGGGGCTTTTACCTCCATGCCGGTCATTATGTCCCTGATCGGCCTTGCGGTGATCTTCGGGCTGGAGAAGCTGAGAGTACCGGGCGGGATCCTGCTGGTGATCATCGCCATCTCCATCTTCGGCCTGATTTTCGATCCGGCGGTGAAGTATCAGGGACTGTTCGCCCTGCCGAGCCTCTCGGACGATCAGGGCAAGTCCCTCATCTTCAGTCTGGATATCATGGGGGCCCTCTCGCCGCTGGTGTTGCCCAGCGTGCTGGCGCTGGTGATGACAGCGGTATTCGATGCCACCGGCACCATCCGCGCCGTGGCGGGGCAGGCCAACCTGCTGGATAAGGATGGTCACATCATCAACAGCGGCAAGGCGCTCAGTGCCGACTCGGTCAGCAGCATCTTCTCCAGTCTGGTGGGGGCGGCACCGGCTGCCGTCTATATCGAATCGGCCGCGGGCACGGCGGCGGGAGGCAAAACCGGCCTGACCGCGACTGTGGTCGGCGGCCTGTTCCTGCTGATGCTGTTCCTCTCGCCGCTCTCCTATCTGGTGCCCGCCTATGCCACTGCACCGGCCCTGATGTATGTGGGGCTCTTGATGCTGAGCAACGTCACCAAGCTCGATTTCGATGACTTTGTCGGGGCCATGTCCGGGCTAGTCTGTGCGGTCTTTATCGTGCTCACCTGCAATATCGTCACCGGCATCATGCTTGGCTTCAGCTCGCTGGTGATCGGCCGCATCTGCTCCAAGGAGTGGCACAAGCTCAACGTCGGCACCGTGGTCATCGCCCTGGCGCTGGTGCTCTTTTATGCTGGAGGGTGGGCTATTTAGGGATAACCCTCCCGTTTGGGGCCGCACTGGCGGCCCCATTTTTATATCTGCGGCGCTCTGACCGTCAACGCTGGTTACCATGCTTTAGCCGCTGGTGCCATCGCGATACCATTTTGATAAATCCCCCTACCAGATTGATAGGCTTCCACCCTTGCTCTCCTCGTTCTGCCGTTTTTTTCACCGACGATACGCCCCGTGTGCTCAGGGGCTGCCCTTGGCTTGTCGCTTCGGGCCAACAAAAGCAGGCTAGATGGGATCCCCTTCACACTTCTCCCCATTCTCCTGACGATGGCGGGAAACAGGCGCATATCTTGCTGTTTTTTATGCCGGTTCCAGATTTTTCCATTCGAAAAAGGACTTGCATATGTCCATAGGATTACCGCTCAAGCGGGTGGATGCCGAGGCCAAGGTGACCGGCAGCGCCCGCTATACCGATGACAACATCATGCTCGGGATGCGCCACGCCAAGTACGTTCGAAGCAATATCGCCCACGGCAAGGTGCTTGCCATCGATGCGACCGAAGCGCTGGCCCTGCACGGGGTCGAAGCCGTGTTTACCCATGAAGATGTGCCCACCACCTGTTTTCGTACCGCCGGTCACGCCTGGTCCCTCGATGAGGCGAAACGGGATGTGAAAGACCGCCGCCTGCTAACCGACCATGTACGCCACTTTGGCGATGGGGTCGCCATAGTCGTAGCCCGTGATCCGCTGGTGGCCGAGAAGGCGGCCGCGCTGGTCAAGGTGACCTACGAGCCGCTGCCGGTGATGACGGATGCCGAAAGTGCGCTGGCCGAGGGTGCCTATCCTATTCACCCGAGCGGCAATCTGCTACGCCAAAGCCAGCTTCGCGCCAATGACCCGGAGCAGGCCATTGCGGCGGCAGATCTGCAGTTTCAGGCGCACTACCGGACGCCGGTGGTGCAGCACTGCCATCTGGAGACGGTGACCTGTTACGCCTACATGGATCAACCGGACCACATCATCGTCGTCAGCAGCACCCAGATCCCCCAGATAGTGCGCAGCCGGGTGGCCAAGTCCCTCGGTCTGCCCTGGTCTAGCGTGCGGGTGATCAAACCCTATATGGGCGGCGGCTTTGGCAACAAGCAGGATGTGCTGGAAGAGCCGATGGCGGCCTTTTTGAGCTACAAGCTTGGCGGCGTACCGGTCAAGGTGACCTTGAGCCGGGAGGAATGCTTCTTTGCTTCCCGCACCCGCCACGGCTTTGCCATCGACGGCAAGATGGGCCTCAATCGCGATGGCACCCTCAAGGGGTATCAGCTGGACGTGCTCTCCAACACCGGCGGCTATGCCTCTCACGGCCACTCCATCGCCAGCGCCGGGGGCAACAAGATCAGCTACCTCTATCCGCGCAGCGCCTTCGGTTATGACGCCAAAACCTTCTACAGCAACCTGCCCACCGCCGGTGCCATGCGCGGTTACGGCGCGCCGCAGGTGATTTTTGCCCTCGAATGCATGCTGGATGACACCTGCGCCAAACTGGGGCTGGATCCGCTTGATGTGCGGATCGCCAACGTGGCGAGGGAAGGGGATATCAATCAGGTCAACCAGAAGACCATCTACAGCGCCGGGTTGCCCGACTGCCTGCTGCGTGGCCGCGAGATGTTCGAGTGGGATCGACTCAAGGCCGAGTGCTTGGCGCAGGATCCTGCGAGTCGGGTGCGCCGTGGCATCGGGGTGGCCTGTTTCAGCTACGGCTCCAACACCTATCCGGTGGGGGTCGAAATTGCTGGCGCACGCATGCTGCTCAATCAGGATGGCACCGTCAATCTGCAGATCGGTGCCACCGAGATAGGGCAGGGGTCGGATACCGTCTTTGCCCAGATGGCGGCCCAGACGTTGGGCATTCCGTTTGAGCAGATCCGGGTCATCTCGACTCAGGATACCGACATTACTGCCTATGATCCTGGCTCGTTCGCCTCGCGTCAGAGCTATGTGGCGGCCCCCGCCATCCATCAGGCGGCGCTGCAACTGCGGGCCCGCATCCTCTCGCTGGCAGCCCAGCTCTGCCATCAGGATGTGGGATCCCTCACCCTGATCGACGGCTACGTGGTGCTGGCCGGTGCGCCGGACAAGGTGCTGATCAGCGTCGCCGAGGTGTCGGTAAACGCCTACTACCACCTCACCATCGGCGGCCAGATTACCTCCGAGGTCTCCCACAAGACCACCACCAATCCGCCGAGCTTTGGTTGCACCTTTGTCGATCTCAGCGTCGATATCGATCTCTGCAAGGTGACCATCAATCGCATCATCAACCTGCACGATGCAGGCAAGATCCTCAATCCGCAGCTGGCGGAGGGACAGGTGCACGGCGGCATGGGGATGGGGATCGGCTGGTCGCTGTTCGAGGAGATGATCATCGATGCCAAGACTGGCGTGGTACGCAACCCCAACCTGCTCGACTACAAGTTCCCCACCATGCTGGATTTGCCGGAGCTTGAATGCGACTTCGTGCAGACCTACGAGCCCCAGTCGGTCTATGGTCACAAATCCCTGGGGGAACCGCCCATTATCTCGCCGGGCCCGGCGATCCGTAACGCCATTCGCATGGCGACCGGGGTGGCCATCAACGAGCTGCCCATCACCCCCAAAACCCTGTTCCGGGAGTTTGTCGCAGCGGGTTTGATTGGCGAGGGATCAGGGGAGGAGCAACACCATGTTTGATATTGCCCGTTACTACAAGGCGCACAGTGTGGCCGAGGCGGTCGCCCTGCGTCAGGCTGACCCCGAGGCGCGCCTGTTGGCTGGTGGCACCGATGTGATGATCCAGCTGCATCACCTCAACGCAGCCTATCGACATATCGTCGATATTCACGACTTGCCCGAACTCAAAGGGGTGTGCGAGTTGCCTGATGGGGCGATCCGCATCGGCTCTGGCACCACCTTTACCGAGCTCATCGAAAACGAACTGGTGCAGCGCCGCCTGCCGATGCTGGCCGAGGCGGCCGCTACCATCGCCGGCCCGCAGATCCGCAACGTCGCCACCTATGGCGGCAATATCTGCAATGGCGCCACCAGTGCAGACTCGGCAGCGCCGACAGTCGCGCTGGAAGCAGAGCTTGAAATTGCGGGGCCCGATGGCACACGCCGCATCCCCATCGCCGGTTTTCACACCGGCCCCGGCAAGGTGGCGCTGCAACCGGCAGAAATCCTGGTGGCGTTTCATTTCGCCCCGGATTCTCACCCCCATGTGGGCTCCCACTACTTCAAATACGCCATGCGCGATGCCATGGATATCGCCACCATCGGCTGCGCCGCCTACTGTCAGATTGAGGATGGCCACTTCAAGCGTCTACGGCTGGCCTACGGGGTGGCGGCCCCAACGCCGGTGCGCACGCCTCACGCAGAAGCTGCGGCCGAGGGGCAACCGCTGACTCGCGCCACACTGGCCGCCATTGCCGAGGTGGTGGTGGCCGATGTGGCGCCGCGCTCTTCCTGGCGGGCGGAGAAGGAGTTTCGCCTGCACCTTATCAAAACCCTGGCGCAGCGGGTGGTCGCCTGCGCAGTCGAACGTGCCGGAGGGAAGATCCTATGATGCAACCGCAAAGCTGTCCCGCCGTGGAGATCCAGTGCGAGATCAACGGCAAACCTTACTCTTATGCTGTGCCGCCCACCATGTCGCTGCTCCACTTCCTGCGTGGGCAGGGGCTGATCAGTGTGAAAGAGGGGTGCAGTGTCGGTGAGTGCGGCGCCTGTACCGTGCGGGTGAATGGCACTGCCATCGACAGCTGCCTCTATCTGGCGGTCTGGGCCGATGGCAAATCCATTCGTACCGTGGAGGGGGAGCGTAAGGGGAATGAACTCTCCGATGTACAGCAGGCCTTTATCGATGAGGGGGCGGTGCAGTGCGGTTTTTGCACCCCGGGCCTTGTGATGGCGAGCGCCGCCCTGCTCGACAAGACCGAGCGCCGTCCGCTGACCGATGCGGAGATCCGCCGCGGGCTATCGGGGAATCTGTGCCGCTGCACCGGGTATCAGAACGTGGTGCGGGCGGTGAAGAAGTGTTGCAAGGGTTAACGGACTAGGCGCAATGAGCCTGAGTGCCGTTGTTTGAAAAAAGGAAATCAAGCCGCCCAAAAACACAGGCCCGCCTCGAAAGAGGCGGGCCTGCTGCTGAGTGGGGTCAGGAGAAATCACACTTTTGGCTGGTCGATCACCAATTTGCCATCTTTGACCGGAATGGTGGCGCCCGGGGCTTGCTTCATGCGGATCACCCCCTCCTGACCTGCGAGGCGATAGGTCACGTCATAACCTATGGTGTTGACGCTCGTATCCTGCACGGTCTTGCAGCGCTGTTCGGTGGTGGTGTAGGTATCGCCCGCCTGCATATTGCCCTGCACCTGATTACCGGCATAGCCACCCGCGACTGCCCCGGCTGCGGTGGCCACCTTCTTGCCACTGCCGCCGCCAAACTGGTGGCCAACCACGCCACCCAGCGCCGCGCCAACCACTGTGCCGAGGATCTTGTGCTCATCCTGTACCGGCTTGCGGTGGGTCACGGTGACGTTGCGACACTCCTGTCGGGGAGTCTTGATGGTCTCGGTGATCGGCTTGCTGGCGATCACCTCGGCAAAGGTGGGTTGGGGTGTAAAGAGGGAGCCGCTGGCCGCCGCCGAGAGTGCCAGGGCCGAGGCGATGCCAATACCGATACCTGCCATCATGGATCTGTTCATCTTATGGTTCTCCTGCATACCCATACGGGCTGTTCCAATCTGGCGTCATCTTGTCACAACCGGCTGGCCGGACAAGGCGAGGGGGATGGGCCTGCGACAGTCGCTGGCAAGGTCAAAAACAGCCACCATGGAAAAGTGTCTGACTTTTGCGACAACGGACTAAAAGTGACCAGTTTCCGGCGCATGGTGGACTGTGCCAGTGTGATAAGGAGCAATTCGAGTCGCAATTTGCAAGGCGGGCGGTGAGCAGAATGCCAGAGTGGCAAAGTGCTGACGGGGGCAGGTCAAGGGAGGCCTTGAGCAAGGGCTCTGTTCGTTGAGATGGCCACGCAAGTGGTTGATAAATGGCTCCAGCCCCATCGGATGTTGGCCGATAAGAGATCACGGCAAGCATTTTGCTTTGATTGGGTGAAGCAGAGGGTGAACGGGTCGGCAGACAACTGCGTAAGACCTGATATGAAGATGTTCACCCGAGATCACCGGATCAACGAGGGGGAGATATGTCAATGTTACCCAGCTGGATCACCCCGGCCATCCAGGCCAACATCATCACGGTGCAGCAGGCCGAACGTCTGCTCTCATCCCTCTACCGACCCCTGGCCGAGCAGGGAGAGGAGCTTCCCGCCGATATCGCCGCCATCAGCCTTAAACTCTACTGCTTCCGCCAGCAGGGGCGGGTGCGCCACTAAGACTGACAAAAGAACACCCCGCGCCAGGCTCGGGGTGTTGTCACTCATGTATCACAGGCCCATCAGGCCAACATCACTTGCGCCACTAGCATCAGGGCGCCAAATCCCAGCACAAAGCCCACCATGGGCAGCACGAACTTGACCCACTTGTTGAACTGGATGCCGAGCATCTGCAGAGTGACCAGCACCAGTCCGGTGGGGGCCAAAAACAGCATGGCGTATTGCCCCCAGTTGTAGGCCGACACCACGATATAGCGGGGGATCATGACGGTATCTGCCAGCGGCGCCATGATGGGCATGGAGAGCACTGCGAGCCCCGAGGAGGAGGGCACCACCAGCCCCAGCAGGGTGAATACCAGCATCTGCGCCACCGCGAACACGGCGCCATGCATGCCGGAGACCAGATCGGAGGCGTAGGCCAGAATAGTGTCCGAGATCATCCCCTGATCCAGCACCAGATTGACCCCCCGTGCCAGCCCGATGATGAGCGAGACGGCTACCAGCTCCGACGCCCCCTGAGTAAAGGCCTCGACTGCCTCCTTCTCTTTGAGACCCGAGATAAAAATGATGATGATGGCGATGGTCAGGAAGGAGGCCGCCATCTGCGGAAACCACCAACCGGCCATGGAGACGCCCCACACCATCAGCGGGAAGGCGAGGATAAACAGGGTCAGAATGATCTTGCGGTGCAGGGTGAAGGGCACCCCTTCGTCCATAGAGCCCTCTTTGAGAAAACGGGCGCGAAAACTCTCTCTGTCCTCATAGGTGTAGGAGAAGGCAGGGTTGGCCTTGATCTTCTTGCAGTACCAGTAGAGATAACTGATCACCACCAGGGTGCCCACCAGACAGCCAATGGCGCGAAAGATCAGCCCCTCGGTAAAGGGAATGCCGGCGGCATTGGAGGCGATCACCACCGAGAAGGGATTGATGGTGGAGAAGGTGGTTCCCATGGAGGCGGCGAGGAAGATGGCCCCTACGCAGACGATGGAGTCATAGCCGAGCGCCAGAAAGATGGGCACCAGTATGGGGTAGAAGGCGACCGCCTCTTCCTCCAGTCCGCAGGTGGTGCCTCCCAGCGCCATTACGAAGCAGACCAGCGCCACAAACAGGAATTCGTTGCCCCGGGTCTTGCGCGACAACGCCACCAGCCCTGCACTGAAGGCTCCTGTCTTGTTGATGACGCCGATCAGCCCCCCGAGCACCAGAATAAAGACGATGATATCCGCCCCCTCTATGGTGCCCTTGACCATGCTGACCGCCACGTCACCGAACCCCTTGGGCGCTTGCTCCAATCGGGCATAGGTGCCGGGAATGGCAATGGGCTTGCGGATGGTGCCGTTGGTAAATTGCTCCACCGCAATATTGATATTAAGTTTTGCCAGGGCATCCTGGGTTGCGGGAAGTCGGCTTATTTCCCCCTGTGGGCTATTGACCATCAGGCTTTCACTGGCCGGATTATAAGAGAGCTTGGCATAGGCGCCCGCCGGAATTATCCAGGTCAGCGCAATGGCCAGTAACATAATAAGAAACAGAATGGTAAATGCAGTAGGGAATTGTCTGCGTGGTGTGGTATTCGGCACGGCACACATAAAATGCTCCTTGATAAAGCAGGTTTGGGCTCGGCGGAATATCGGGTCGATAGGGTTTCTGCGTCATGCATCCAAGGTACGCAAACTCACTGTGGCTTGCGTAGTGATTGGCGAGAAATCTGGCCTGATATTGAACATCCGGTAGATTGTTTCACGTTGTAACCGTAACCCGTGTGCGGCTGGATGAACATGGTGCCATGCTCGCTTTATGGGATGGCTCACAAAATTTATTTTCCATGGATTTAACAGCTGATATGAAATAAAAGTTATTATGCAATAACTATTTCAGCTTTCGTTTTATGCGGTTTACCTTAAATAAAGGTCATGAAAATAGTACGTGCCGAGATGAATGAAATGACATATAAAGCAGTTTTGACGGAATAATATTCAATTATCGTCATTTTTCGCTATTCGCCAAAAACAGCCTGTGAAAAAAATGGCACGCTTTCCCGTAATGAAATATTTTTTTTGCAACGAAAACAGGGTGCCTCTGTTGGCAGCAGGCTGCCCCTGTCTAAGACGTTTTGCTAATACCTGCCGCTGCAGGCTCGCTGTTAGGCTGTCATCCCCATAAGAGACCAGTGACGGGCAGGATGCCCATGTCGCCTCCTGGCCTCTGAATCATCCCGGAACAGCCCGTTTTGTGCCACCTGTGAGGAAGGAATCCGATGACAGTGCAGAACATCTATGAGCGCGACCTTGCCAAAACCGCCGCCAATTTCGAGGCCCTGACCCCCATCAGCTTTTTGGGGCGGGCGGAGCGGGTCTATCCCGACTATCCGGCGCTGATCCACGGCCCGCTGCGCCAGAGCTGGGGCGAGACCGCCCGCCGTTGCCGCCAGCTGGCCTCGGCCCTGCGGCTTAGCGGTATCGGGGAGGGGGATACCGTCTCCATCGTTGCGCCCAATATCCCGGCGATGTTTGAAGCACACTTCGGGGTGCCCATGAGCGGCGCCGTGCTCAACACCATCAATACCCGGCTCGATGCCGAGTCGATGGCCTTTATCTTCCAGCATGCCCAGAGCAAGGTGGTGCTGGTGGACAGGGAGTTTGGCCCTGTGGTGCGCAAGGCGCTGGATCTGCTGGAGAGCCAACCGCTGGTCATCGCCATCGATGATCCCCTCTACCGGGAAGGGGCGCTTGTCAGTGAACTGACCTATGAGGCTTTTATTGCCACTGGTAATGGCGATGAGCCCGGCTGGTTGCCAGAGGATGAGTGGCAGGCCATCTCCCTTAACTACACCTCCGGCACTACCGGCAACCCCAAGGGGGTGGTCTATCACCATCGCGGCGCCCACCTCAACGCCATCAACAACGTACTCTCCTGGGAGCTACCCAAACATCCCGTCTATCTCTGGACCTTGCCGATGTTTCACTGCAACGGCTGGTGCTTCCCCTGGACGCTGGCGGCCACCGCCGGGGTGAGCGTCTGCCTGCGCCATGTGCAGGCGGCCGCCATTTATGAGGCGCTGCACGAGCACAAGGTGAGCCATTTTTGCGCGGCGCCCATCGTGCTCAATATGCTCAACAATGCCGATCCGGCGCTCAAGCGGGGGCTGGATCACCCCATCAAGGTGATGACCGCTGGCGCTGCTCCCCCCGCCACCGTGATCGCCGGTATGGAGGCGATGGGGATCGCCGTGACCCATGTCTATGGCCTGACCGAAACCTATGGCCCCTGCGTGTTGTGCGAACCGCAAAGAAGCTGGCAGGGGCAGGATGCCACGGCGCTCTCCCGCCTCAAGGCGCGGCAGGGCGTTGCGTCGCCCCTGCAGGGGGAGATGCGGGTTATCAATCCGGTCAGTGGCGAGCCGGTTGCCAAGGATGGCAAAACCATGGGGGAGATAGTGCTGCGCGGTAATGTGGTGATGAAGGGCTATCTGAAAAATCCGGCGGCCAGCGCCGAGGCGATGGCGGAGGGGTGGTTTCGCAGTGGCGATCTGGCGGTATGGCACCCGGACGGTTATGTGGAGATCAAGGACAGATCCAAGGACATCATCATCTCCGGCGGGGAGAATATCTCCAGTCTGGAGGTGGAAGATGTGCTCTATCGCCATCCCGATGTGGACGAAGCGGCGGTGATCGCCATGCCCGATGAGAAGTGGGGGGAGGTGCCCTGCGCCTTCGTCAAACTGAAAGAGGGGCGAGAGACCACCCAGGCGGAGTTGATCGCCTTTTGCCGGGAGCAGATGGCCCACTTCAAGGCCCCCAAACGCATCATCTTCACCCCGCTGCCGAAAACCTCCACCGGCAAGGTGCAAAAGTTTGTGCTGCGCAAACAGCTGGGGTAGCGGCCTGTTCGTAAGGAGCCAGCACAGCCATTCATAGGAGGGAGATACGAGGGAGCTGGAGGGCTGCTGGCCCTCCCGTTGTATGGCTAGGGTGCCTTGCAGGCGACGCAGTTGCGGCCGCTCTGTTTAGCCTGATAGAGCATCTGATCGGCGCGGGCGTAGAGGCTCTCCATCAGCTCCCCTTCGCCATTTTCCACCAGTCCGGCGCTGATGGTGATGACCAGCCTATCCCCATCGGGCAGGGGCAGCGGGCTTTGCATCACCTGCAGGCGCAGCCGCTCGGCCAGGGATGCGGCGGCCAAGAGGGTGGTGTTGGGCAGCAAGATGGCAAACTCGTCACCGCCGATGCGGGCCAGCACATCTTCGCTGCGCAGCACTGATTGCATCACTCTGCCCAGATGCACCAGCGCGCTATCCCCAAGGGGGTGACCGAAGCGATCGTTGATGCACTTGAACTGATCCACATCCAGCACCATCAGCACCGAGGTGAGGTGGTGGCGCATGTCCAGACTGAGGTTCTTCTCGCACATTTCGAAAAAGAAACGGCGGTTGTAGAGACCGGTGAGGCCATCGCACACCGACTGCTGGTGCAGCTGCTCCTTGAGCTGGTGCAGTTCGGTAATGTCGGAGGAGATACCGATCAGGGTGGGGGTGCCATCCCCCAGCAGAAAGGGCACCTTGACCGACCAGTAGTAGTGCTGATTGCCTTCGGGATCGGTCAGCATCTCTTCCCCGGCTTGCAGCTCGCCGGTTTCGAATACCCGGTTGTCCAGTCGCCACAGCTGGCAGGCGCTGGCAGCCGGGATCACCTCATCATCGCGCCGATTGATGATCTGCTCGGCAGGAAGGCCCAGCAGATCGGCGACCTTTTGGTTGACGTAGAGAAAGCGGTGCAGGCTGTCCTTCATATAGATATGGGCATCCACGTTGGCGAGGATGATTTCCAGCAGCTGATGCTGCTCCGCCATGCGGGCCTCAATCAGCTTGTGTTCGGTGATATCGGTGGAGATGCCGCACAGGCCGATCAGGTTGCCATCCTTGTCATGGATGGGCTTTTTAACGGTCCAGTAGCAGCGCTTTTCCCCGGTGGATTTGAGGTAGTTGATCTCCTCCTGGGCGATGGCGAGTTGTTGCTCCATTACCAACCGGTCGTTGCGTTGAATGGTGTCGGAGAATTCGAGATCAAAAAAGGCCCGATCATCCTGCCCCTGCAACTCGGCGAGGGTGCAACCAAAGAGATCCAGCACCGCCTGATTGGCATAGGTGTAACGGCCCGCCAGATCCTTGGTAAACATGTAGGCGTCCGTCTCGTTGAAGATGGCTTTGAGGTGATCCAGCTCATGCTGTAACTGGATAGAGAAGGGTTCATCCTTCATGGGGTTAACCATCCTTGGTCAATGGAGTCGTTGTATACCGCGCTAATATATGTACCAACGGTTTAAATTAAGCACTGAACAGGCCATATTTCGTGTTTATTTCCGCAAGTTCTGCGCCATGTCACACGATTGTCATCGTTGGTGTGGTCAAAGGAAATCAACTGAGTCCGTGGCTATGCAGATAACCGTCCCACCTATATCGGCCCGGCATCGTGGGCGTGCAGCAGAGCAATTGCCCGGCAGTCAAATACGCCAGCCCGAGCGGCAGAAAGGGCAACAAACAGGTCTTTAATCAAACTATTTCCTCGGTGCCCCTGATATCATCCTCAGCAACACGATATGGAGAGATACGAGATGGCAGTGGCACCGTTTAATTGGGATGACGCAGTTCAGTGGGATGGGCCGGGAGCCATTGACGGAGTGGTGGAAAAGTTGGCCGGTGATCGGCTGGATCGTGCCCGCTATGCAGAGTTTCTGACCAACTACTTGGCCGCCGAAGGCAAGCAGCGCAACTATGTGCTCAACCTCAATGCCGAGTGGGGGGGCGGGTAAAACCTGGTTTATCAAGCGCTGGTATATGGAGCTGAAAGCGCATTATCCCACCGTCTATATCGATGCCTGGCAGCAGGACTTTTCCGACGATCCCTTGCTGACGGTGATTTCGTCGATTATCGACCAGTTAAAAATGATTGCGGGAAAAGAAAACCCGATTCCAGAAGGAATGCGTCAGCGGCTGCTTGGATTATTTAAGGTTGGCGGCAAACTGGCGTTGAAAGCGGCAATCAAGAAGGCTGGATTGGAAGAAGATGATTTCTCTCTGGAAGGTGAGGAGGCCAATCAGCTGGTCGATGCTTTGTGCAGCAATCAGAAAGAGCGTTATGAATCTATCCAGTATCTTAAACAAGAGATACGGCAATGGGTGGAAGGTGCTGTTGCTTTAGGTAATGGAGAGCTGGATTACCCCGCCTTTATTTTGATTGATGAACTGGATCGCTGCCGTCCCTCCTATGCAGTGGAAATGCTGGAGACAATAAAGCATATATTTGACATTCCCAAAGTTGCTTTTGTATTGGCAACGGATACCGAGCAGTTGCAGCATTCAGTTAAAGCCATATATGGAGAAGGGTTTAACGCTCAACATTACCTAAGTAGATTTTTTCATAGAAGGTTCATTTTAAACTCAGATTCATTGAAGAATTTTATAGAAAATGAACTTGTATTACTCAGTGTTAATTTGGATGGCATATGGCCATGCTTTAAGAAAAACGCTTCACTAACTGATTTTGTTACGATGATGTTTGAGCATTTCTCGCTAAACCTGAGATTGACTACTCTTGTGTTAGATAGATTAAAAATAGTATTGTTAAGTTATTCAGATGAAAGAAAGTTAAATCTTCCACTGTTACTTTTCTTGATCTCTTTGAATGAGGTCGATACTAACTTTTACAATGATGTTGTAAATTTCAGACTTGATGTTGATGAATTTAAACTGAAGGTCAACATGTATGGAACCAAATTACATACTTATATAATAACTGACGCTGAGTGTGTTGATGTTGCACCTAATTATATTGTTAAAGGGGCTTCAAATAAAAAGTATATATATATTGATGGCTTCTTGGCTAGTTCATATTGCATTATGAATTTTATGAGCAATGGAAACAGTGAGCCCAAAAAAATCATGGATAAAATTTCAACGGAGGAAGGTAATCATGGTCGCAAAGAAAATATTTGGGTGAGTGTTATATTATCAAACTTGGAAGATGATATGTCTGTATATAGAAGTTTAGTTGAGCGTTCTTATTATCTTAAATGAGTAAAGCCGGGATAACCCGGCTTTACTCTCAGTTTATTTATTATGCCGCTCATAAAGCCGCTGAACCACATCCTGTAATCCCAGCCCTTCGTTTTGCAGCAGCACGGTCAGGTGGTAGAGCAGATCGGCGGATTCGTTGATGAGCTCCTCCCGATCCTTGGCCATGGCGGCCAGCGCTACTTCAACACCTTCCTCACCGACTTTCTGGGCGATGCGCTTGGTCCCTTTGCCGTAGAGGCTGGCGGTGTAGCTGGTGGCCGGATCGGCCCCTTTGCGGGCTGCCAGCACCTGCTCCAGCTCTGCCAGAAAACCGAGGGGCGGCAGAGGGTGACCATGGAAGCAGGAGGTTGTCCCTTTGTGGCAGGTGGGGCCGACGGGGTTGGCGGCAATCAGCAGGGAGTCCTGATCGCAGTCAGTGCTGATGGCCACGAGTTTGAGCACATTGCCCGAGCTTTCGCCCTTGGTCCAGAGCCGCTGCTTGCTGCGGCTAAAGAAGGTGACCTGACCGGTGGTCTGGGTTTTTTCCAGCGCTTCACGGGTCATAAAGCCCTGCATCAGCACCTCGCCGCTGGTGGCGTGCTGGACGATAGCGGGGATCATTCCATCGCATTTTTCCCAGTCGAGTTGCTCGGCAAGGGGGCGCGCGCTGGCGGTTGTTTGTGTGTTATCTGAGAAGTTATTCACGGATGGCGACTCCTTCGTTTTTCAGCCAGCGTTTCAATTCGGGAATGGGGATAAGGCCCTTGTGGAACACGGAGGCGGCCAGCGCCCCATCCACATCAGCGAGGGTAAAGGCATCGCGAAAGTGTGCCATGGCACCGGCGCCGCCGGAGGCAATCAGCGGCACCTTGCAGACGCTGCGCACCAGCTTGAGCTGGTCGAGATCATAACCTTGGCGCATGCCGTCCTGATTCATCACGTTCAGCACGATTTCGCCCGCGCCGCGCTTTTGCACCTCCTGTACCCAGTCGAGGGTGTGCCAGGCGGTGGTGCGGGTGCGGCTCTCGTCACCGGTAAACTGTTTGACCTGATAGTGGCCCGTGTCGGCATCGAAGTAGGAGTCAATGCCCACCACTACGCACTGCACGCCAAAGCGCTCGGCCAGTCGGCTGATAAGGGTCGGGTCGGCCAGCGCCGGAGAGTTGATGGAGACCTTGTCGGCGCCAAATTCGAGGATCTGGCGGGCATCTTCGACGCTTTTGATGCCACCGGCGACGCAGAAGGGGATGTCGATCACCTCCGCTACCCGGCTTACCCAGCTCTTGTCCACTACCCGGGCATCGCTGGAGGCGGTGATGTCATAGAACACCAGCTCGTCAGCGCCCTCTTCGGCGTAGCGGCGCGCCAGCTCGACTATGCCGCCCATCACCTCGTGGTTGCGAAACTGCACCCCCTTGACCACCACGCCATCTTTCACGTCGAGGCAGGGGATAATGCGTCTTGCCAGCATCAGTTGCCTCCTGTGGTATCGGCTGCGGGGGCTTGCCAGCAGGCGATGGCGTCACCTACCGAGAACTTGCCCTCCAGCAGGGCGCGGCCAAGGATGATCCCCTTGACGCCGGAGCCCTTGAGCGCCTCGATATCCGCGATGCCGCCAATGCCGCCGGAGGCCTGAAAGGCGACGCTCGGGTAGCGGGCGCAGAGATCCCGATAGAGCTCGACGTTGGTGCCAGCCAGGGTGCCGTCACGGCTGATGTCGGTGCAGAGCACGTGCTTGAGCCCGGCGGGGAGGAAGCGCTCGATCAGTGCTTCGATGGTCACGCCGCTGTTCTCCTGCCAGCCTGCTACCGCGATATGGCGATTGCCCTGCTCATCGATATTGACGTCCAGCGCCAGCACGATCTGCTCGGGGCCATATTTCTCCATCCAGCTTGCCACCAGATCCGGGGATTTGACGGCGGTGGAGCCAATCACCACCCGGCTGGCGCCGGCGGCCAGCAGATCCGCCACATCCTGCTCGGTGCGCACGCCGCCACCGACCTGAACCGGTACTTCGGTGGCCGACAGCAGTTGGGTCAGCAGGGGCAGCTGGCGCGCCTTGGCATCCTTGGCACCGTCCAGATCCACCAGATGGAGCTGCACCGCCCCCTGGGAGACATATTCATCGAAGCGGGCCTGCGGGCTGCTGCTGTATTCGGTCTTCTGCTCGTAATCCCCCTGATAGAGGCGAACTACCTGACCGTTGATAAGGTCAATTGCGGGAATGATCATGTTAGTCACAGCTCCAGAAAATTTTGCAGCAAACGGGCACCGGCTGCGCCTGAGCGCTCCGGGTGGAATTGGGCACCAAAGAAGTTGTCATGGGCCACAATCGCGGTAAAAGGGTTGCCGTAGTCGCAGGTCGCCAGCGTCGCTTCGGTTACCTCCAGCGCATAGGAGTGCACGAAATAGAAGTAGCTGCCGCTCGGGATCCCCTTGAGCAGAGGGTGGGTCTCGTCATGCTCAATCTGGTTCCAGCCCATATGGGGCAGGCGCAGATTGCCGACCTCCATCAGCCGGATCTTGCCCGGCACTATGCCAAGGCAGTCGATAAGCGTATCTGGCGAACTCTCTTTGCCCATGCTCTCTTCGGAGGCCTCAGCCAGCATCTGCATGCCGAGGCAAAAGCCCAGCAGCGGCTGCTTGGCGGCGCGAATAAGGGGCACCAGCCCCCGTTCGTTGAGATTCTTCATGGCGGCCACCGCGGTGCCGACACCGGGCAGGATCAGCTTGTCCGCCTGCTCGATATCGGCTGCCTGGCTGGAGACCAGCGGCTGCACGCCGAGGCGCTCGAACGCCATTCTGACCGAGGCCAGGTTAGCGCAGCCGGTATCGATAATGACCAGCTTCTGCTTGCTCACATCCATCACAGCACTCCCTTGCTGGAGGGAAGCTCGCTCCCTTCCACCCGGATGGCCTGACGCAGGGCGCGGCCAAAGCCTTTGAAGAGCGCCTCCACCTGATGGTGGGTGTTACCGCTGCCTACCTTCATTTGCAAAGTGATGGCCATGGCGTCCGACAGCGAGCGGAAGAAGTGGGGCACCATTTCGGTGGCCATCTCGCCCACCTTGTCACGGCCAAAGCCACTCGGGCAGTCAAACACGAAGTAGGGGCGGCCGCTGAGATCAAGCGCGGTGCTCACCTCCTGCTCGGTCAGCGGGGTCTCTTCATCCGCACGCGGGCGGCCATCGATCACCGCCTGCACCTCGTCCATCGCCAGCACGAAGCCGAAACGGCCGATACCGCGCTTGTTGCCAAGGGCCTGACGCAGTGCCTGACCCAGCGCCAGCCCCACATCTTCTACCGTGTGGTGATCGTCGATATGCAGATCGCCACTGACGTTCAGCTTGAGCTGGAAACCGGCGTGGGTGGCAATCTGATCCAGCATGTGATCAAAGAAGCCGATACCGGTGGCGATCTGGTTGCCACCGCTCTTGTCCAAATCCAGCGCTACCTGAATGCGGGTCTCCTTGGTGTTACGCTCCACCGAGGCTACGCGCCCCTTGGACAACAGCTGATCACGGATGGCGAGCCAGTCGTGATCCTGCGGGTGGTAGCGAATACCGCCAATGCCCATGTTCTCGGCCAGCTGCAGATCGGTCTGGCGATCACCAATAACGAAGGAGTTGGCAAAGTCGATACGACCGGAGGCGAGATACTCTTTCACCAGCCCGAGGTGGGGCTTGCGGCAGCTGCAGCCGTCGGTGGGAAAGTGCGGGCAGATCAGCACCTGCTCCCACTTCACCCCTTGCGATTCAAACAGGTGCATCATCAGGTTGTGGGGTGGCTGGAAGTTCTCCAGCGGCAGGCTGGCGGTGCCCAGTCCGTCCTGGTTGGTCACCATCACCAGCACGTAACCAGCGGCCTGCAACTCGCGCAGCACCGGAATGACCATGGGCTCGAAGCGCAGCTTGGCGAGGCTATCCACCTGCTTGTCGGTCACCGGCTCTTCAATCAGGGTGCCGTCGCGGTCGATAAACAAAAAAGGGGTCTTCATCGCTACATCCTTGTCTTAAAAAGAGGGAGAGGGCAGGTCACGCAATACCGCCAGCACGGCATCCATCTCGCCCTGATAGCCGATGGTGACGCGAATGCTGTTGTCCAGACCCGGCTTGCTGGAGAAATCCCGCAGTATGATGCCGGCGGCCTTCATGGCGGCAAAGACGGCGGTGCCATCCACAAAGCGCACCAGCACGAAGTTGCCCTTGTCCTCGAATACTTCCCTTACGCAGGCAAGCTTTGTCAGCTCTGCCTTGAAGGTGGCTTTTTGCTTGTTGAGCTCCATCACTCGCTCGCGCATCAGCTCCAGCCCCATGGGGGAGAGGGCCTGCGTCGCGATCTGGGCGATGGGCTCGGGGATGGGATAGGGGGCGATCACCTTGGCCAGCATGGCGATCACCTCGGGGCTTGCCAGCGTAAAGCCGCAGCGGATCCCCGCCAGGGCAAAAGCCTTGGAGAGGGTGCGGGTCACCACCAGATTGGGGAAGCGGGCCAGCAGGTCCACTACGGACGCTTCCGGGCAGAACTCGATATAGGCTTCGTCCACCACCACGATGGCGCGATCCCTGGCCTTCTCCAGCAGGGTAATAAGTCCATCGCGACCCACCAGATCCCCGGTGGGGTTGTTGGGGGAGCAGAGAAACACCAGCTTCACGTCACTGAGGCGATCGGCAATGGCAGGCCAGTCGGGCTGGCGGCTGGCGATCAGCGGCTGCTCAACAATCCCCACGCCACAGGTCTCGGCGCTGATGGCGTACATGCCGTAGGTGGGCGGACAGATGAGGATCTGATCTTCACCCGCTTCGCAGAAGGTGCGAATAAGCAGCTCGATGGCCTCGTCGGCGCCGCGGCTCACCAGCACCTGATCGGGATTAACCCCGGCATAGGCGGCATAGCTGTTCACCACCTCGGCCGGTTGGCACTCGGGGTAGCGGTTGAGGCGGCTCCCCTCGATGGTAAAGGGATAGGCCTGCGGCGCCTCGTTGGCGTTGAGCCAGACGTGGCCCTTGCCGCCGATGCGGCGGGCGGATTGATAAGGGGTGAGGGCCCGCACCACGCGGCGCGCCAGATTGGCAATACTCATGACAAATCCTTCTGCTGTGCTGTTGGTTGGGGCGCGGCGGCCAGGGCGTTCAATCTGAGGGTGACGGCATTTTTGTGGCCATCGAGCCCTTCGGCCTGAGCAATGCGCTCGACTATAGGGCCAAGGCCGCGAATACCTTCGGCGCTCAGCTCCTGCACCGTGTAGCGGCGCTGATAATCGGCGAGGCCAAGGCTGGAGCAGGTGCGGGCATAGCCATAGGTAGGCAGGGTGTGGTTAGTGCCGCTGGCGTAATCGCCGACCGACTCGGGGGTCCATGCTCCCAGAAAGATGGAACCGGCGTTCTCGAGTTTATCCAGCAGATCGCGCGGGGCGCGGGTTTGCACGATCAGGTGCTCCGGTGCATAAGCGTTGGAGATGGCACACGCCTCGGCCAGATCGTCACAGAGGATCACCAGACTGCTGCCGAGAGCCTGCGCGGCGATATCGCGGCGGCTCAACTTGGCCAGCTGGCTCTTGATTTCCCCTGCGATGGCATCGGCCAGCAGGGGCGAGGTGGTGACCAGCACCACCTGGCTGTCGGGGCCGTGCTCGGCCTGGGAGAGCAGATCCGCTGCCACGAAGGCGGGGTTGGCGCTCTCGTCGGCAATCACCAGCACCTCTGAGGGGCCGGCGGGCATATCGATGGCGGCGCCGCGCCAGTCGCGGGATACCTGCCCCTTGGCTTCGGTCACATAGGCGTTGCCCGGGCCGAAGATCTTGTCCACCTTGGGGATGCTCTCGGTGCCGTAAGCCATCGCCGCGATGGCCTGGGCGCCGCCGATGGCGAACACCTTCTCGACGCCGCAGGCGCGGGCGGCAAACAGGATCTCGTCGCTGGCGGGGGACGGGGTGCAGAGCACCACTTCACGGCAACCGGCGATAGCAGCCGGAATGGCCAGCATCATCACGGTGGAGGGGAGCGGCGCACTGCCCCCCGGCACATAGAGGCCGACCCGACTGATGGGCTGGGTGCGCAGCTCACACACCACCCCGGGTTGGGTTTCCACCCGCACTACCTGCTGCAGTTGCGCGGCGTGGAAGGTGCGAATATTGGCAATGGCCGCTTCGATGGCGCTTTTGATGCCGTCATCCAGCCGCGTGCAGGCGGCTTCAATCTCAGCTTCACTAACGCGCAGCTGTTCACGGGGAGCGCGCTCGAAGCGCTGGCTCAGCTCGCGCAGGGCCTCATCGCCACGGCTACGCACTGCAGCGATGATATCCCGTACCACGGCGCCGATATCGGCCTCGTCATTGAGGGCGGGCCGGGTCAGCACATCGGCCTGCTGGGCAGGGGAGAGGGTCTTCCAGATCAGGGTCTGCATGATATCCCTTCCTTATTCCATCATTTTTTCGATGGGCAGCACCAGAATGGAGCTGGCACCCAGAGCCTTGAGCTGCTCCATGGTCTCCCAGAACAGGGTCTCGCTGGAGACGACGTGCAGCGCCACCTGATTGGTGTCACCGGCCAGTTGCATGATGGTGGGGCGCTCGGCACCCGGCAGCAGATCGGTGATGGCGTCGAGCTTGTCTTTGGGGGCGTGCAGCATGATGTACTTGCTCTCGCGCGCCTGCTGCATCCCCTGAATGCGGGGCAGCAATTTGTCGATGAGCTTCTGCTTGGCATCGGACAAGGGGTTGGGGGCCTGTACCAGTACCGCCTTGGAGCGGTAGATCACCTCTACCTCTTTCAGGCCGTTAGCTTCCAGGGTCGCGCCGGTGGAGACCAGATCGCAGATGGCATCGGCCAGACCCGCACGGGGTGCCACTTCCACCGAGCCGCCCAGCATCACGCTCTTGAAATTGAGCCCTTTTTCGTCAAAGAAGCGCTTGAGCAGCCCGGGGTAGGAGGTGGCGATGCGCTTGCCGGCCAGGCACTCTGGCCCTGTGTAGGTCACATCTTCCGGCACCGCCAGCGAGAGGCGGCAGCCACCGAAGTCCAGCTGCTTGAGGGTTTTGACCTCGAAGGGCAGTCCCTGTGAGGCACGAATAAGCTGCACCTCTTCCAGCACGTTCTCGCCGATGATGCCAAGGTCGACCACTCCTTCCATCACCAGCCCCGGGATGTCGTCATCACGCACCCGCAGGATATCGATGGGCATGTTCTCGACATGGGCGATAAGGCGCTGCTCGCGCAGGTTGATTTTCAGGCCACAGCTCTTGAACAGGGCTTGGGAGTCCTGGCTCAGACGACCGGACTTTTGCATGGCGATACGCAGACGTTGTGTTTCCATTTGCTCGATTTCCTTCTAGTCAAAAACGAAAAAACCCTCGGAAGTGTGTGCTTCCGAGGGTTTATGAATCTTGCGGTCCTTTTGGAAGTCACCAGTTAAGTGTCTTCCAGCAGTCAACCTCCTGAAAGACTAGTCGGGATGATGATGGTGGTGATGAGTCTTCAGGGTGGTGAACTTCATGTAATCAATCCTTTACAAAATAAGATGTCGTAATTGACGCCTGATTTAAACTACCTGCCTTGACAGAAAATGCAACCCGAAATTGTGATTTGATCGATTAAAGTGGCGAAAACGGTTTTCTGGCCGATAACTAGACAATAACCCCTTGCAGGAGTCGCCATCATGCCCAGCCAGGACCTGTTGTTCCCCATTTTGCCCCGGGCGCCCGCCGCGCCCGGCAGCGAAGAGATCAAGCGGGAAGTGAATCAGATTAGCAAAAAGCACCAGCTGCGCAAGACCAGCACTGACAACAGTGACTCCCAGCAGCGCCAGCAGGCGTATAACACGCCCGCCAAGCGTGATCAGCCAAAGGCGGAGGAAGGTGATCACAAGCCGGACCCAGAGCATCAGATCGATCTGTTCGTCTAGGCAGATTATCTGTCCCGCTTTTGCCGCGCTTTTGGCATAATGGCCGCTTTTGCTGCGGGACGCCCTTTTGACCATCCAGACCCTGTTCAAGCCAGATGGCCCTCTGGCCAGCCATATCGACGGTTTCAAAGCCCGTGCTCCCCAACTGGAGATGGCCGAAGCGGTCGCGCGCGCCATCAAAAGTGGTGGCCGTCTGCTGGTGGAGGCGGGGACCGGTACCGGCAAGACCTACGCCTATCTGGTGCCTGCGCTGGAGTCCGGCAAGCGGGTGGTGATCAGCACCGGCTCCAAAAACCTGCAGGAGCAGCTCTTCTATCGGGATCTCCCGACCATCATAGGGGCGCTCTCCTACACCCCGCCGGTGGCCCTGCTCAAAGGGCGCAGCAACTATCTCTGCATCGAGCGGATGAACCGGCTCTTGAGCGAATCCCATCTGCAAAAGCCTGAAATCCTGAACGATCTGGTGAAGGTAAAATCCTGGTCCACCGCCACTGATAACGGCGATGTGGGGGATATTCCGGGATTGCAGGAGAACGCCGAGATCCTCGCCCACGTCACCAGCACCAACGACAACTGTCTCGGTCGCGACTGCCCCTATTACGACGACTGCCATCTGGTGGTGGCCCGACGCCGCGCCATGGATGCCCAGGTGGTGGTGATCAACCATCACCTCTTCTTCGCCGATATGGCGGTGAAAGACACCGGATTTGGCGAGTTGGTGCCGGAGGCGCAAGTCTACGTTTTTGACGAGGCGCACCAGCTGCCGGAGATCGCCACCAACTACTTCGGCAAGTCGGTAGGCAGCCGAACAATTCAGGATCTGGCGCAGGATATCCAGCTGGCCTATCGGGCAGAGGCCCACGACATGGCCCAGCTCGGTAAGGCGGCGGACCGGCTCGCTATCGCCAGTCAGGATTTGCGTCTGGCCTTCGGGGTGGATGGCGGTCGCGGCAATACCCGCGACATGCTGCGCCAGCCGCTCTGGGGGCAGGCTTTGGCTCGTCTTAACGACGCCATCGGGCTCTGCTACGAGGTGCTGAAACTCGCACTCGGCCGGGGCGAGCAGCTGGATCACGCCTTCGAGCGCATCAGTGAACTGCGCACCCGCCTGGGTGAAGTGCTGGCGGTCAACCAGACTGGTTTCTCCTACTGGTATGACTGCTCACGGCTTCATTTCACCCTCAATCTGACGCCGCTCTCGGTGGCCGAGAGATTCAGTGCCGAGGTGCAAAGACCGGAAGTGGCATGGGTCTTTACCTCGGCAACCCTGACGGTGGATATGCGGTTTGATCACTTCAAGGCCGAGCTGGGGCTGGCGGGCAGCGCCGAGCTGATCCTCGACAGTCCGTTCGACTATGCCGAGCAGGCGCGGCTCTGTGTGCCCCGCTATCTGCCGGAGCCCAACGCCTTTGGCCGTGGCGAGCAGCTGGCCAATCTGATGATCCCCCTCATCAACAAGACGCCGGGGGGCTGTTTCTTCCTCTGCACCAGCCATCAGGTGATGCGTCAGGTGGCTGAGGTGCTGCGCCGCGAGATCGGTCGCACCGTCTTGTTGCAGGGGGAGGACAACAAGCAGCGGTTGCTCAAGGAGTTTGTCGAGAATGGCCGCGCCGTGCTGGTGGCGACCAGCAGTTTTTGGGAGGGGATCGACGTGCGAGGGGCGGCGTTGTCGTGTGTTATCATCGACAAACTGCCGTTTGCCAGCCCCGATGATCCGCTGCTCAAGGCGCGGGTGGATGATTGCAAGCTCAAGGGGGGGGATCCCTTCGCAGAGCTGCAGTTGCCCAAGGCGGTGATTGCCCTCAAGCAGGGGGTTGGGCGGCTTATTCGTGATCGCAATGATCACGGGGTGCTGGTGATCTGTGATCCCCGAATGGTCAACAAACCTTATGGTGCCACCTTTATCAAGAGTCTGCCCGCAATCCCTCGCACCCGGGAGTTGGGGACGCTGGGGAGCTTTTTCGATCGCGGTGAATAAGTTTGCCGCCAGCTAACAGATTTGAACAACGGGTGAGCATATCTCGCTTGCCGGTTATGTAATTGACTGATTTTATAGAGATTGGAAAGCATGAACGAGTTGAAGATCCTGGCCGTAGATACCGCCACTGAAGCCTGCTCCGCCGCCCTGCTGGTGGGTGACAAGCTGTTCTCCCGCTGGGAGGAGGCGCCACGGGATCACACCCGAAAAATCCTGCCCATGGTTCAGGCTGTGTTAGAGGATGCCGGGATAAGTTTGAGTGACCTCGATGCCATCGCGTTCGGCCGCGGCCCGGGCTCCTTTACCGGCGTGCGGATCGGCATCAGTGTGGCGCAAGGTCTGGCGTTTGGTGCGGGTGTGCCGCTGATTGGCATCTCGACCCTGGCCGCCATGGCGCAAGGCGCCTATCGACTGGATGGCGCCCAGCAGGTGCTGACCGCCATCGATGCGCGGATGAACGAGGTCTATTTCGGCCGCTATGAGCTAATTGATGGCCGCATGCAGCTGGTGGGGGACGAGGTGGTGAGCGAGCCCGCGGCACTGGTTGACGTCCGTGGCAAGCTGGCGGGCCCTGTGACCTGCGTCGGCACCGGTTTTGAAACCTATGGCGAGACCCTGAGTGGTCTGGCCGATGAGCTGGCGGTGAGCCAGGTGCGTTTCCCGGCGGCAGAAGACATGTTGCCGCTGGCCCGCGCCGCCTGGCTGGCGGGGGAGGCTGTGCCGGTTGACCAGGCGACGCCGGTCTATTTGCGTGACAAGGTGACCTGGAAAAAACTGCCAGGTCGCGAATAAGGGCAGGAGCGCTGACGTCATGTCGCTCTTGCCGCTCATCAGCTGCAACACAAGCGGATGGCCCCTACGGGCCACGCTGGCAACAGGAGAGTGACATGATGCGTAATAGCAGAAGCGACATGATGAAACGCACTATGGTGGTCGGGGCGCTGGCCCTGCTGCTCGGGGCCTGTAGCTCGGTTCCCAAGGAGCTGACCTATGAGCCAGAAAACCAGCTGGTGGCCTATCAACCCGCCCTTGGCGGAATGGAGGGCAAACCGGCGCGCTGGAGCGGCGTTATCTCGGCGGTGCACAACAAGGCGGATCAGAGCGTTATTGAAGTAGTCTATCTGCCGCTCAAGTCCAACGGTGTGCCGGAGCAGACCGAGCAGAGCCCGGGCCGTTTTCTGGCTATCATGAAGGGTTTTGTCGATCCGACCCTCTACGCCAAGGGGCGCAGCCTGACGGTGCTTGGCACCATAGGCAAACCGGTTGATAGCCAGATTGGCGAGCACAAGTACCGCTTCTCTGTGCTCAATGTGACGGGCAGCAAGCTGTGGCCACCAGTCAAGGAGGTGGAGGTGCGCTATATGGACCCCTACTTCTACGACCCCTTCTATGATCCCTTCTGGCCGAGACGGCCGCTGCGTCGCTAAGGCTTGCCATGATCAAGAGCATCAAAAGCACTCTGCACGAACGTCTGCTCACCTTGGCAGATGGGCGGCGGGTAGCGCTGTTGGAGAACCACTCCGCTGAGCATGATCAACAGGGCAAACCCCTGTTGATCGCCTTGCATGGCTGGCTCGACAACAGTGCCAGCTTCTTGCCGCTGGCGCCGCATCTGGGGGATTTTCACCTCATCTGTGTCGATCTGCCGGGGCACGGTCACTCAGATCACAAAACCACCCCTTATGTCTTTGTTGACTGGCTGGACGATCTCTACCAGATCGCGCAGGCGGCCGGCTGGTCGCGCTTCACTCTGCTCGGTCACTCCCTCGGGGCGTTGATCGCCTCGACCTATGCCGGGGTGTTTCCCGAACAGGTGGAACGGCTGATCATGCTGGAGGGGCTGGGCCCGCTCAGTCAGCCCGATGAGGAGGTACCTGCCCAGCTGCGACGTGCGATTTTAAACCGCAGTCGCACCCGGGAGCGCAGTGCCAACGGCTTTGCCTCCATCGATGAAGCCGTGGCTGCTCGTTGCAAAGTGGCGGATATCACGCCGCAGTCGGCGCGTCTTATCTGTGAGCGGCAGCTTGAGATGAGGGCAGGGCGCTGGTACTGGCGCAGCGACCCCCGCTTGCGGGATCTTTCACCCCTGAGAATGAGCGAAGGACAGGCTCGTGCATTGATGGTGGCTATCCGTTGTCCTGTGCTGTTGATTCAGGGGGAGCAGGGCTTTGCTGCGCTTGAAGCCCAATGGCAGGCCCGTCAGGATGCCTTCCAGCAGATCGAGCGGGTCATATTGGGTGGAAACCACCATTTTCATATGGAAAATTCGGTTGATACGGCCGTTTGTATCGTAAAGTTTTGTCAAGTTCGGTAGAATCGCCAGCTTTCAATAATTCCAGGTTTGTTTTCTCCCTCACATTTTTCTGTTGTTAATTTGCTGTTAATTGATGTTGCGCTGTGTAAATATGTGCGGCATTAGAGCATCAGCTTAAAACAACCGATTAAAATGGATGTGAACCGGGACGGAGGCAACACAGTGAGCGCACAGGTGCTAGTTATGCAGGAGAAGTTTGTGGAAAAAGTCTGGCTGAAACGTTATCCGGAAGGGGTCCCCGCCGAGATCAATCCAGACCAATACAGCTCCCTGGTCGAGATGTTCGAATCCTCGGTGACCCAGTTTGCCGATCAGCCCGCCTTCGTCAACATGGGCCAAACCATCACCTACCGCCGGCTGGAAGAGCAGTCCCGCGCCTTTGCTGCCTACCTGCAAAACGAGCTGAAGCTGGAGAAAGGGGATCGGGTTGCGGTGATGATGCCGAACCTGTTGCAATACCCTATCGCCGTGTTCGGCATCCTGCGCGCCGGCATGATCGTGGTCAACGTCAACCCGCTCTATACCCCGCGCGAGCTGGAGCATCAGCTCAAAGACTCCGGTGCCAAGGCCATCGTCATCGTCTCCAACTTCGCCCATACCCTGGAAAAGGTGGTCTACGACACCCCGATCAAGCACGTTATCCTGACCCGGATGGGGGACAACCTGGGTCTGGCCAAGGGCACCCTGGTCAACTTCGTGGTCAAGTACGTCAAGAAGCTGGTGCCGAAATACAATCTGCCCCACGCCACCACAATGCGTCAGGCTCTCTCCAAGGGGCGTTTCCTGCAGTACATCAAGCCGGAGATCACCAACGACGATCTCGCCTTCCTGCAGTACACCGGTGGCACCACCGGCCTCTCCAAAGGGGCCATGCTGACCCATCGCAACATGATTGCCAACGTCGAGCAGTGCCTCGGCGTCTACGGCCCCATGCTGGAGCGTGGCAAGGAGTTCGTGGTCACTGCGCTGCCGCTCTACCACGTTTTTGCCCTGACCGTGAACTGCCTGCTGTTTATGCGTATCGGCGGTTACAACCTGCTGATCAGCAACCCGCGCGACATCCCGGGGTTTGTCAAAGAGATCAAGAAGTACCCGTTTACCTGCATTACCGGCGTGAACACCCTGTTCAATGCGCTGGTCAACAATGAAGAGTTTCAGGGGATCGCCTTTGACAAGCTCAAGCTGACCATCGGTGGCGGCATGGCGGTGCAGCGCGCGGTCGCGGAGAAGTGGAAGACGCTGACCGATACCCCGCTGCTGGAAGGCTATGGCCTAACCGAGTGCTCACCACTGGTGAGCGTCTGCCCCTACGATCTGACCGACTACAACGGTTCCATCGGTCTGCCGGTCTGCTCTACCGAGATCCGTCTGGTGGATGACAACGGTCAGGTGATCCACGCTCTCGGCACCCCCGGCGAAATGCAGGTGCGCGGCCCGCAGGTGATGGTGGGCTACTGGCAGCGCCCCGAGGCGACAGCCGAAGTGATGCAGGATGGCTGGCTCTGTACCGGTGATATCGCGGTGTGCGACGAGCAGGGCTTCTTCAAGATCGTTGACCGCAAGAAGGACATGATCCTGGTCTCCGGTTTCAACGTCTATCCGAACGAGATCGAAGATGTCGTTGCCCTGCACCCGAAAGTGCTGGAAGTGGCCGCCGTTGGCGTGCCGCACAAGGTCTCCGGTGAGCTGGTGAAGATCTTTGTGGTCAAGAAAGATGCAAAATTGCAGGAGGACGAGATTATTGCCCACTGTCGCAAACATCTGACTGCCTATAAGGTGCCGAAACTGGTAGAATTTCGTGACGAACTTCCCAAGACCAATGTGGGCAAGATCCTGCGCCGCGTACTGCGCGACGAGGAGATTGCCAAGCAATAACCGGACTGCGGCTGCAGAATCTTCTGCAAACCAGCACCGTCGTTATGCAAAACCGTGGGTCATCCCACGGTTTTTTCTTTTTGGCCCTGATCAACCGCGCAGGCACAGATGCACTATCAACTTATCACTCAGCAAGACGAACTTGAGCAGTATCTCGCTTCTCTGGCCGACGTTCCCCTGGCTATCGATACTGAATTCGTTCGCACCCGTACCTACTACCCCCAGCTTGGCCTGTTCCAGATCTATGACGGCGAGCATCTGGCGCTGCTGGATCCGCTGACGCTGGATCTCTCCTCCCTCTGGCAGCGACTTGGCAGGGAAGGGCAGATCGCCGTCCTGCACGCCTCTGGCGAAGATCTGGAGCTTATCCAACATCAGGCGGGCCACCTGCCCAACCAGATGCACGACACCCAGCTGGCTACCGCCTTCCTCGGTTACGGCGTCTCGGTCGGCTTTGGTGCGCTGGTGAATGAATTCCTCGGGGTCGAGCTGGAAAAAGATCAAGCGCGCACTGATTGGCTGGCCCGCCCGCTTACGCCACGTCAGCTTGAATACGCGGCAGCGGATGTCTTCTACCTGATGCCGCTCTACGAGAAGGTGATGGCCAAACTGCGGGAAAGCGGCAAGTTTGCCTGGTTCGAGCAGGAGTGTCAGAACCACTCCGCCCGCAAGACCCAGGGTAGCGATCCCCGTCAGGCATATCTTGACATCGTCAACGCCTGGCAACTGGGTCGCCGCGAGCTCGCCATTCTGCGCGAGCTGGCCGCCTGGCGCCAACAAGAGGCGGTGCGCCGGGATCTGGCCCTCAACTTCGTGGTCAAAGAGCTGCACCTGTTCAAGGTGGCAGAGCGTCGTCCTGCCTCCCTGCGGGATCTCAACGAGCTCGGCCTCTCGCCCATCGAGATCAAGATCCACGGCAAGCGGATGCTCGATATTGTCGCCAAGGCGCAGCAGAGCGATTCTGACAGCTGGCCCGAGCCCATTCGCCGGCTGGTGGACTTCCCCCAGTACAAGGCCGAGCTCAAGCGCATCAAGGCAATGGTGGAAGAGAAGGCCAAGGCGAGCAATATTCCGCCCGAGCTGATTGCCAGCAAGAAGATCATTCACCAGTACTTCACCTGGAGCTGGCGGATGAACGACGAAGAGCGGGCCCGCAGCGACAAGCCGATGCTGCTGCAAGGGTGGCGTCATGAGCTGGTCGGTCACCTGCTGGCACAATAAGCCACCAGACGGTTGCACCTATAAATCAATCCTCACCCTCGGGTGGGGATTTTTTATTTTCAGGGGATATTTATGATTTAAAATGTCAGAATATCTTGCGGTCGCTTATCAAATAATTGTGGCTCAAGAACAAGAGGTAGAAATAAACGCGCTTATTTTCATGACTGTGATGGCAATAAAAAATTATATATCATTAATTGTCTTATTGAACTTAATAGTGAAAATTCTTACAAGATAGATAGAGGTAAGTCCGCTACCAATAAGACTGCAAACATGCAGATAGGGTGATGCTTCAATAAT
This sequence comes from Aeromonas sp. ZOR0001, assembly GCF_000801015.1. Lineage (NCBI taxonomy): Bacteria > Pseudomonadati > Pseudomonadota > Gammaproteobacteria > Aeromonadales > Aeromonadaceae > Aeromonas > Aeromonas sp. ZOR0001. The sequence goes on from NZ_JRJY01000147.1 coordinate 52,049, forward strand.
TCCATTTCGCATGGCAGATGGGCATACTATAAAAATAGTCAACAAGAAGCACATAGGGATATTGATTGTATGCTGTCTATTTATTGCATTTCTATCATCTGGCCATATGAAAAAACCATATCTATATGCCATAACTAAAAAAATGGTGATCAACAATAGGTAGTATATAACTTGAGGCAGTACATAGGTTAGTAAGCTGCTGTAACTGGCCTGAATGGGGACAAACTCAGCTCTATATATTATTTCAAATGCAATATTAACGAGTAGTATTATTATCCCATGAATGATTGTTGGGCGTTTGTAATCTCTGATTCTATATCTGGCTCGTGACTTCTTCAGGAAAAAAATAAATAACAATATGGCAATAGCTAAAGCAAGATACATTTTTGTTCCCAAGTTTTGATGGTCAGAGACAAATCATGGTGAATTATAAAGACTCGCTTGTACCTATAGCAATGAGGACTTCATAAAAAAAGGAAAAGGCAGCGGAACACCGCTGCCTTTTTTGATCACCAGATAGGCTGGGTCAGGTAGGGGTTGCTCACCTTCTCGCGACCGAAGGTGGAGCTGGGGCCGTGACCCGGGATAAAGACGATTTCGTCGCCCAGCGGCAGCAGGGTCTCGGAGATCGACTTGATCAGCGTACCGTGATCGCCACGGGGGAAGTCGGTGCGGCCGATGCTGCCGGCAAACAGCACATCGCCAACCCAGGCGAGTTTTTCGGCCTGGTTCAGCAGCACGATATGACCCGGGGTGTGGCCGGGGCAGAAGTAGACATCCAGCTCGCACTGGCCAAGCTGCACCTTGTCACCCTGCTCAAGCCAGCGATCCGGCGTGAAGGCGGGGGTATGGGCGAAGCCGAACATCTGGCTCTGCTGGGGCAGCATGTCGAGCCAGAAAGCGTCTTCCTTGTGGGGGCCGGTAATGGCGACGCCGGTTTTTTCCCGCAACTCGGCTGCGGCACCCACATGATCCAGATGACCGTGGGTCAGCAGGATGTGGGTCAGGGTCAGGCCGCGTTTGGTGATGGCGGCCAGCAGTTTGTCTGCTTCGCCGCCCGGATCGATCAGGGCCGCCTGATGGGTCTCGTCACACCAGATGAGGGAGCAGTTCTGGGCGAACTGGGTGACCGAGATCACCTCGAATTTCAACATAGAGTTCCTCTCTTGGGATGGGTCAGCCGCGCAGCGCGCTGGCATGCTGCTCGGCGAAATAGTCGAGGCAGGCCTGCTTGTCACCGCGAAACACGATGCGCTCCTGCTTGTTGCCAAGCTGATAGAGATACATGGGGTCGTAGTAGCGGGTCAGCAGCAACGTGATCCAGGCCAGATGCAGCGCGGTATCACCGCTCTTTTCCTGCTCGGTGAGGGCGGTTTGCATCAGGGCATCCAGCTCACGGTGGGTCTGATCGCCGAGGCGGCGCTTGAGACGGGCCAACGCATCGGTGAGGTAGGCGGCAAACAGCGGCCATCCCTCTTCTTGGCCATACATGGCTTGATAGCGCAGCCAGAGATCGTGCACGTAATCTTCGCGGATCTGCTCGGCGCGATCGATCTGCGGTACATCTACCACCACCAGCTGTGCCTGACTCATGGCCTCATGGAGGGAGAGGGGCAGGCAGCAGCGGCCAATCAGGCGGCTCTCGTCCTCGACTACGAAGGCATGCTCGCCCTGATGGCGGCGCTTGAGCAGTTCGATGGCCATGTTGTTTTCAAAGTTGATGTTGCTGGGCTGGCCGCCGGGCAGCTGACCAAACGACGAGCCCCTGTGATGGGCGTGTCCTTCCAGATCGAGCGCCTGGGCCACGTGGTCCAGCATATGGGTCTTGCCGGAGCCGGTCATGCCGGTCAGCACAGTCCAGCGGCACTCTGCAGAGGCCTTGTCCTGGGTGTCGATCAGGAAGCGGCGCAGCTCCTTGTAGCCACCGGCGACGCGGGGGCGAGTCACCCCCGCTTCAGCCAGCCACTGTTGTACGGTTTGCGAGCGCAGGCCGCCGCGAAAGCAGTAGAGCAGGGCATCGGGCTGCTTGCGCAACTGCGCCAGCCAGCCTTCGATACGTTCGGCACGCACTGCTCCCCCCACCAGCTTGTGTCCAAGCTCAATGGCGGCGGCCTGACCCTGCTTCTTGAAGCAGGTCCCCACCTGGGCGCGCTCATCGTCTGTCATCAAGGGCAGGCTGGTCGAGCAGGGGAAGGCCCCCTCCTTGAACTCGATGGGGGCGCGCACATCAATCAACGGCACATCGCCTAAAAAAATCTGGGCGTAGTCCGTGGCCAGTGGCAATTCACTCATTGGACAATCTCGATAAAGCGGGAGCCCTCAAGGGGCTTGATCTGACCGATGGGCGAGAGTTCTAGCCCAGCGTCTTGCGCGATGGCGAGCAGCTCGGCTTCGCTCTCTTTACCCACGGCGACCAGCAGGCCGCCGCTGGTTTGAGGATCGCACATGATGTTGCGGGTGCGATCGTCCATAGCATCCAGCTTGTGGCCGTAGGAGTCATGGTTGCGCAGGGTACCGCCCGGAACGCAGCCCTCACTCAGGTAGTAATCCACCTCGTCCAGTAGCGGCAGCGCCTTGAAGTCGAGGCGGGCGCTGACATTGGATCCTTCGCACATCTCCAGCAGATGGCCAGCCAGACCAAAACCGGTGACGTCGGTCATGGCGTGCACACCCGGCAGCTCGGCAAAACGCTGGCCAATCTTGTTGAGGGTGCACATGGCGTTGGGGGCTAGCTGCTCGTGTTCGGGCTTGAGCTTGCCCTTCTTCTGGGCGGTGGTGAGGATACCGATACCGAGGGGCTTGGTCAGATAGAGGGTGTCACCCACCTTGGCGGTGTCGTTCTGCTTGATGGCATCAAGGGGCACGATACCGGTGACCGCGAGGCCGAAGATGGGCTCGGGGGCATCGATACTGTGACCACCGGCCAGCGAAATGCCCGCTTCGTGGCACACCTGACGGCCGCCATCGATCACCTGCTGGGCCACTTCGGCGGGCAGGGTATTGATGGGCCAGCCGAGGATGGCGATGGCAACGATGGGCTTGCCCCCCATGGCGTAGATATCGCTGATGGCGTTGGTGGCGGCGATGCGGCCAAAGGTGAAGGGATCATCGACGATGGGCATGAAGAAGTCGGTGGTGGAGACAATGCCCTGACCGTTGCCGATATCGACCACGGCCGCGTCATCTTTGCTGCTGTTGCCAACGATCAGGGTCGGGTCGTTGAAGCCCGGGATCTGGCTCTTGAGGATGGTGTCGAGTACCTTGGGAGAGATTTTGCAGCCGCAGCCAGCGCCGTGGCTGTATTGGGTCAGACGAATGGAAGACATACTTACCCCTTTTATTTGCAAACAGAGCAGAGGCTCTGTGGAGCCGTCTTGGTCAATGGGCGGCCTTGTAGAGAGAATGACAAGAAGCCGCAAATATGGGTGGCCTCGGTGCCAACAGGGGCAGCGATGACTGGCAGTTATGAAGGACCACCAGGCCGGACGGGGAAGAAAAGGGCGACAAGGTGCGCCAGCGCAGCCCCGCCAAGGGCCACAGGACGGGGCATTATGCCACATTTGCCCCTTGGGGTTCGAACAGGAATTCACATAAACAGCAGGGAATTGCCCGCACTTGTCTGTCATCGGTCTGGATCCGGCGCTGGCTGATTGATTGCAGTGCAGATGCAGCAAAGAGAACGTCAAAGTGCAACGGCGTGTGCAACCACAACCCGCGGAGGAGAGCTTAGTGACCACCACATTTTTGGTTAACCACCCCATTACCACGGCGCAGTTTGCGGCGTTGTTGGCGCAGACCTCGCTGGGGGCGAGACGGCCGCTGGACCATCCGGCCATCCTGCAGGGCATGCTGGATAACGCCAATTTGCTGATCACCGCCTGGCAGGGCGAGACCCTGGTCGGTGTGGCCCGCTCGGTGACCGATTTTCATTTTTGCTGCTACCTCTCGGATCTGGCGGTGGCCGAGTCGGTGCAGGGGCAGGGGATTGGCAAAGCCCTTATTCGCGAGACGTTTTTGCAATTGCAGCCGGGCTGCAAGCTGATCCTGCTGGCCGCACCGCAGGCAGTGGCGTACTACCCCAAGCTCGGATTTAGCCAGCACCCGAGCGCCTGGGTGATGAGCAGTCTGGATGAACTGGTACTGGATGAGTTGGCATAAGCCCGTCAACTCATCCAGACAGGGTGAGATTAACTTATCCGGCTTGCTCCAGCGCCGGTTGCCGTGACTTGCCCCAGCGGCGCAGGCGCCGTTGCAGTGGTCGCTCCAGCAGGTTGTAGCTCAACGCCGAGAGTCCGATCAGCACCGCCAGCATCAGCAAGGTTGCCACTACCCCCAGCAGCGGGTTGGTCTGGCCATACCACCACTCGGTGATCTCCGGCGCCAGATAGTGGATGAGCTCGCAGCCGGTGAGCAGTACCAGCGCATGGAGCAGGTAGATGGAGTAGGAGAGATCCCCCAGCCAGTTGGTGAAGCGGCTATCCAAAAGGCGCAGCAGCGGACTCCGGCGCTCCCCCTGGGCGGCGGCAATCCAGATCAACAGCATGTAGGAGCCGATCAGCAGCAGGGTCAGCTGCGGCGTCATGGTGAACTGCATCAGCGCAAAGGGCAGCACAAAGGCGACCAGCAGTGGCAGATCATGCTTCATCATGGGCGAGCCTTTCGCGGCCTTGACCCTCGGCAGCAGCCAGAGGCCGAGCACAAATTCACTTACCCCGCGCCCCACCGCCAGCGCGCCGCTGGTGACATCCAGCGTGCCGCGACTGTGCACGATAAAGGCCAGCACCGTCAGCGCCAGCAGGGGGGCGAGATGGCTCCAGCGACTGCGGGTCACCGCCAGCGGGATAAGCAGCGGGAACAGCAGGTAGCTGATCCACTCTACGCTGAGCGACCAGGCGGCGAAGTTCCAGGTCAACCCGTGATCGGTGACCACCTGCAATAGCAGGAAGGCGCTGGGCAGCGCTTCGGCCGGGGTGAAGGGGGAACCGAAAGGCGGCATCCCTTCCCACTCCCACATCTTGAACAAGGGGCCGGCGTAGAAGCCCACCCCGTGCTGTGCCTTGTAAAGTTCCCAGCCGACCAGCAGCAGCAGGGTCACCAGATAGAGGGGGTAGACGCGGGTCAGCCGTAGCCAGAGAAAACGGCCGTAGCTCACGGTGCGGGGCGTGCGGGTGAAGGCCTCGCCATAGACATGGGCCAGCACCACACCGCTCAAAATAAAGAACAAGTCGACCCAGAGGTAGCCGTTCTCGATGAGTTGGGTGTGGCCTGCGATCGACTCCATCCACTGGGGAAAGAGCAGCAAGCGGGCATGGAACAGCACCACCATCAGGGCAGCGATGCCCCGCAGCGGCGTTAACAGCGGCAATGATTGATTCATATCGGGATCCCTTGTGATGTTCAGCTTGGCCTGACATCTATTTTGTTGTTGTGCCGCCCATCAATCCTGACGGGACGGTTGCCTCGGCTCGGCTGCCGCAGGCGGGATCACACTACGGAAAAGAGAGTCATACGGATGTGATTTGAATCATAAATGTGCAGCTTTTGTGCAAAGAAATTTAAACAGAGAAGCCGTGGAGAGCAGGTAGGGAAAGAGGAGGAGAGAGAACACGAATAACGCAGAGAGGGTTGTCATCGGGATGACGTCAGGCTCAGGCCCATACGGCGCGATGCAAAACAATCAGGCCCGCAATGGGCCTGATTGATTACAAGGGAAGATGACGGCCGATCAGCGGGCGCGCACCACCAGACCCTTGAGGTAGAAGCCTTCCGGATAGGCGGTACCGATAGGGTGATCGGAGGCCTGGGAGAGCAGCTCCAGGATCTGGGCATCGCGACCGGCATCGAGCGCCGCATCGGCAACGATCTTCTGGAACAGGCTCTGCTCCATCAGGCCGGAGCAGGAGTAGGTCAGCAGCACGCCACCCGGCGCCAGCAGCTGGAACGCCAGCATGTTGATGTCCTTGTAGCCTCGGCAGGCACCCAGCAACTGGGCCTTGCTCTCGGCGAATTTGGGCGGATCCAGCACGATGACATCGAACTTCTCGCCCTTCTCGCGGTATTCACGCAGCAGCTTGAATACGTCGTGACGGACAAACTGGGTGTTGCTGGTATCCAGCCCGTTCAGCTCGGCGTTCTGGCGGGCGATATCCAGCGCATTCTGGGAGAGATCGACGTTGACCACTTCCTTGGCGCCGCCCTTGAGGGCATAAACGCCAAAACCGCCGGTGTAGCAGAAGCAGTTGAGCACCCGCTTGCCTTCGGTGTACTTGGCGGCAGCCTGACGGTTGTCACGCTGATCCAGATAGAAACCGGTTTTGTGGCCGTTGCGAATGTCTACCAGGATCTTGACGCCACCGTTCTCCTCGATGACCACCGGCTCGTTCGGGGTCTCGCCATAGATGACGCCGGTGCGCTCTTTCAGCCCTTCCTTCTTGCGCACTGCCACGTCGGAGCGCTCATAGATGCTGCACTCTGGGTAGAGGGTACGCAGTGCTTGCATTATCAGCTCACGCTGGAACTCGGCGCCGGCAGAGAGGACCTGGCACACCAGAAAATCGGCATAACGGTCGATGGTCAGACCCGGCAGGCCGTCGGATTCGGCGGCGCACAGGCGATAACCGGTGAGACCCTGACGCTTGATCAGCGGATCGCGAGACTCCTGCGCATATTTGAGACGACGGATAAAGAAGTCGAGATCGACGGTCTCATCCTTGTCGAAGGTCCAGACCCGGGCACGGATCTGGGAGCTGCCTGACCAGGCGCCACGGGCGAGCCACTTGCCATCGTTGGCATAGATCTCGACGGTATCGCCGTCAATGGGGTTGCCCTGAACCCGCTCAATCCCCTTGGAGAAGATCCAGGGGTGGCGACGCAGCAGGGATTTTTCGCGGCCTTTGACGAGATAGATGGAAGCGCTCATGAATGTTTGCCGATGGTAGAAAGAAAAGGGGCCACATTCTATGTGGCCCACAGGTAAAACTCAAACAGCACTGTGTAATGGATGGGGTTGCCCTGATCTGACACCTCATACGGTCAGAGCTTAATCCCCTTGAGTGCCTGGGTCAGTTCGCTGGCGGTGGCTTTCAGCCCTTGTGTGCCGGCTACCGAGGCACTGGCAGACTCCTCCACCTGCGCCGCTTCATGGCGCACCTGATCCAGATTGTGGGTGATCTCGGCGGCGACCGAGCTCTGCTCCTCGCTGGAGGTGGCGATCTGGGTGCTCATCTCCAGCACCGCATCGCTGTGGTTGCTCAGTTTTTCGATATCGAGCCCCACTTCGCTGATGAGCTGCTGGCTGCTGGCGGCACGCCCCACGGTTTTCTCCATGATCTCGTTCAGTGCGCCGGTACCGGTCTGCAGCTCTTCGATCATCTGCTGGATCTCCACCGTCGCTTGCTGGGTACGGCTGGCGAGGGTACGCACCTCATCAGCTACCACCGCAAAGCCGCGACCCTGCTCACCGGCACGGGCCGCTTCGATGGCGGCGTTGAGGGCCAACAAGTTGGTCTGCTGGGAGATGGCGTTGATGACGTTGACCACCTCGTTGATGCGGTTGGCATTGTGGGTGAGCCGCTCGACCGCGCCGGAGGCGTTGCCAATCTCGTCGGCCAGAGTACGGATCGCTTCGATGGTGCGGGCCACCCGGTTGGCGCCATTGGCTGCCTCTTCGCTCGATTGACGGGTCTGCTGCAGGGTGTCGTTGGCATTGCGCGCCACTTCGCGGATCGCCGCCGACATCTGCTCCATGGCAGTGGCCAGTGAATCCATGTGTTGGCGCTGGGAACGCGCCATGGTCTCGCCTTCGCGGGCATGGTCACGAAACTCGTCGGCGGCCATGGTCAGCGCTTCGGCAGACTCCTCCACCAGTTTGACGATCTGGTGCTGGCGGTCGGTAAAGCGGTCAATGCTGCCCGCCAGGGTGGAGAACTCGTCCCGCACCGGGAAGAAGTTGAGGCGGAAGGTGAGATCCCCGTCCGCCACGGTTTGCAGCGCCTTGTTGGTGGAGTACAGGGCGCCGGAGACAAAGGTCATCATGTAGTGGATCACCAGCGCCATCAGGGCGGCCAGCGCGCCGATGAGGAGCAGGGTCGAGCCCTGACCCTCCCACATGGATAGGTTGCCGGTGTCGAAATCGCCGGTGACGTAGCCTGCCTGACCTGCTGGCGCGGTAAAGAGGTAGTGACCTCCTTGATGCTGCAACCCGCTGCTGCCTTGTCGAGTCAGACGCAGATCAGCAGGCAACACCAGAGTGGGCTGCTGGCTGACCAGCTGCGCCGTGGTCTCAACCCGTTGCTGCAACTGCGCTACCCGCAGGGAGAGCTCCTGCTGATGGCTGGCCGCCAGCATATACCAGCTGAGAAAGGCGATGATGAAGAGAGGTAACCAGAACGCGATATGGAATTTTTCACTGATGGTGAGGTGAATGAGATAGCGGTCAACCCACCGGAATTTAACTTCTTTCATAATGGAGCTGCATCCTGCAGAGATAGAGTGTCGGGCACATTATCGTCTCGGGAATTTTTTTCTTAAGCGGAAGGTGTGAGAAATGGGAGAGCAATCGTTTGTCATTCGGGTGTGGGGGCAGGTGCAGGGGGTGGGATTTCGCTATTTCACCCGCGAGCGGGCGCTGCAACTGGGTTTGCGTGGCCATGCCTACAACCTGGAGGATGGATCGGTGGAGATCCTCATCAGCGGCCCCGCGCAGGGGGTGCAGATGATGCTGGGGTGGCTGGAACATGGCCCGCGCACCGCCAGGGTGACCCGGATGGAGTATGAAGAGGCGCTGCCGCCCACCGGTCAGGGCTTTCACACCAACTGAAGGGGCGGAGACGAGATGGACGCTGACAAGGAAGGTCTGTTGCTGACTCAGGCAACAAGCTGGGTCGCCCGTTATCAGGAGGCGGCGCGGGCGGTGCGCGAAGAGGCCAGCGAACCGGCCGTGCATGGCTACCGTATCGCAGCGCGCCGCTTGCTGGCGCTGCTCGCCCTGTGGCGGCCACTCACCTATCATCCCGAGCTGGAGCGGCGTCTGCTGCGCTCGGTCGGGCGGCTTTCGGCGCTGCGGGATGCGCAGGTCTACGCCGAGCGTTTTGGCAAGCCGCCTGCCAGCACTGGCAATACTCACAAATCTGCCTGTCGCGTACCCCTGTTGTCACGGCGACTGGCCCGCTGGCTCGCGGCGGTGGTGCAGGTGCAGGATGCGCGGGCATTGGCGTTCTTCTATCAGCAGCATCTGGCCCTGCGCCTTGATGAGGCGCAGAGCGCTCTCGATGAACCTCTTCCCTGCGTTGGGAAATCTGCCAGCTCCCGTCAGCAACAGTTGCGCCGCTGGCATCGGCTGCGCCTCGAGATCAAGCAGGCCCGTTATGGCGTGGAACTGTTGCTGGATCTGGGGAGTGGAGAGCCCGGCTGGTTGAGCACCCTGACTCACTGGCAGGAGCGACTCGGCCAGTTGCAGGATTGGCGGCAATGGCGGCGGAGGTTGCGAGCAGAGCAGGGGAACACCCGCAAGCAGGCGAAACTGCGGCAGCAGTTGAAGGGAAAGATCACCGCCCGTTTGCGTCAACTGGACTGCCAGCAGGCGGAGCTGGTGGCGCTCAAACTGGCGATGCAGGCAGGCTACAACGTGGATGACATGCCAAGTTGGGTGGTCAGGTATTCAGAACACAATGTATCGTCCGCCAAGTCAAGCGGTGGATAGCCCCGAGGCCGCAATCTACGAAAGTCATCCGCGACCAGCATCTACAAAAACTATCCAGGCCAAACAGGTGAGACAAAAAAGAGAGGCCGTTTGACCTAATGCCGATCAGTTAAGGATCCATTGACCGAACCTTCTGATGTGTGAAAATCCGAAACCTGTTGATTGGTTTCGGA